>JBOGJX010000512.1:0-2823 GCA_050745285.1 Terriglobia bacterium | reverse complement strand
CGCCGGTTAAAGCGGTTCATCGCCGTTTGAATGCCTTCACGAACTATAACGCCCGCTGCGTCGGCGGCGATATCGATCATCTCCGCCACGGCCTCAAGGTCGGCTTTCCGGAAGCGGTCGAGGACGTAAGCGGAAAGATCCGCAACGGGATGGTCTGGCTTAATTCCCATGCGGATGCGCGCAAACGCATCCGATTCCACCACGCCAATGATGGACTTCAGTCCGTTGTGCCCGCCCGCGCCACCTTGCGGGCGGATGCGCAGCGTTCCCAGCGGGAGGTCGGCGTCATCGGCCAGGACGATCAGATTTTCCACCACAATCTGATGCTTCTCGATCAGCCGTCCAACCGCCATGCCGCTCAGATTCATGTAAGTCTGCGGCTTGGCCAGGATGACTTCCATTTCTCCTATGCGCGCCCTCGCGATCAGCGCCTGCCCCTCTGGCCTCGAAATCTCAACGCTACAGTTTTCCGCGATCTGGTCAACCGCCATGAAACCGAGGTTATGCGGCGTCAGATAGTATTCGTAACCCGGATTGCCCAAGCCCGCAATCAGCTTCAGGCTGCTGTTGTGCTGCGCCACAATTCAAAGTTGTCCGCACTTAGCAGTTTATTGAGAAACGTTCCGGCTCTGTCATTCTGAGCGCAGCGAAGAATCTCGCAGGCGGTTGATTCAGCGCAAAAGCAGATTCTTCGCTGCGCTCAGAATGACAGCCAAACAGTCCTTCCGCAACTCTCTAGGACTTGCTTTCCTTGCCCTTCCCAGTTTCTTCGCCAGCGTCTTCTTCATCAGCTTTGCCCTTGCGGATGACCTCGGGCTCAGCCACCGCAGCTTCAGTGGCCTCAGCAGGTGCAGGTTCCTCTTCAGCTTTTAAGGCCACCACGTGAGCAACCACGCGATTAGGATCGGAAAGCACCTTCACGTTCGCGGCCACAGGGAGATGGCTCACGCGGATCGTCTGGCCGAGCGTAAGCTCCGTCACGTTCACGGTGATGTTCTCCGGAATATCATCGGGGAGGCACTCCACCTCTACCTCACGCAGCGCAAACTCCAGGATGCCGCCTTGCAGCTTAACTCCCTTAGGCTCACCCGTCACGTGAATGGGCACCTTAACCTTTACGCGAGTGTCCTTGGTGACACGGACGAAATCCACATGAAGTATCGAGCCGCGCACCGGCTCGTGCTGCCATTCCTTCAGCATTACCCGTACCGGTTCCTGACCTTGAACTTCAAGGTTCAGGACGGACGTATGTCCGGCTTCCGAGTTCAGGATGGGCACGAGCTGCCGGGGGTTGACGGAGAGCGCGATCGCGTTCTCGCCCCCGCTATAGACCACGGCAGGAACTCGTCCGGCACGGCGCAGCCGCCGCGCGACGTTCTTCCCAAACTCAGTGCGAATTTCTGCTTCAATTTTCAAATCCTGGGCCATAAGGTTGTTACTCCTCGATCTTTAAATACAGTGACGAGAGACGAGTGACAAGAGACAAGTTGAAGGATAACCGCGCGACATTGACTTGGTATCCGCCGCACAACTTGCCGGCTCTTGCGCTCGGGAAAAACTACCCTTTGCTGACGGCTGATCGCTGACTGCTAAATAAACAACCGGCTCACCGATGTTTCCTCATGAATCGAGCGAATGGCCTCGGCCAGCAGGTTGGCAACGCTCAAGACTTTGATCTTCTTGCATGCCTTGCCCTCAGGCAGCAGGGGGATGGAATTGGTCGTGACAAGCTGAATGAGCGGGGAAGCCGCGACCTTCTCGATGGCGTTGCCGGCAAAAACGCCGTGCGTGCAGGAAGCGTAAACTTGAACCGCTCCGTTATCGAGCAGGGCCTGCGCGCTGTGCACCAGCGTGCCGCCCGTATCAATCATGTCGTCCACAATCAGACACGTCTTGCCGCCGACCGCGCCGATCACGTTCATCACCTCGACGGTTTGAGCGTCTTCACGGCGCTTGTCAATGATAGCCAATGGCGCGTCCAGGCGCTTGGCAAAGGCCCGCGCCCGCTCAACGCCTCCGGGATCCGGCGAAACCACGCAAACATTCTTGAGCTTCAGCTTGCGGAAGTAATCCACCGTCACTGGCGTGGCGTAAAGATGATCGACGGGAATATTGAAATAACCTTGGATTTGACCAGCGTGCAGGTCCATCGCCAGGATGCGGTTCGCGCCGGCGGAAGTCAAAAGGTCCGCCACCAGCTTGGAAGATATCGGAACGCGGGGGCGGTCCTTGCGATCCTGGCGGGCGTATCCGTAAAAGGGAATCACCGCCGTGATGCGGTCCGCCGAGGCGCGCCGGAACGCATCGAGCAAGATCAGCAGCTCAACCAGGCTGTCGTTGACAGGGCGGCACGTGGGCTGAATCACAAAAACGTCGGTCCCGCGCACGTTTTCGAGGATTTGCAACCGCACTTCGCCGTCCGGGAACCGTCCGACGTGGGCTTTACCCAGTTTCACTCCCAAGTGGGCGCAGATTTCCTTGGCCAAGGCAGGGTGCGCGTTTCCGGAAAAGACTTTGAGCATTTGGTGTTTTCGCCCCGTCATTGTGGTGTCGTCAAGCCCTCTCCGTGCATTTTTGAACTGGCTGGGAGGCCTGGATTCGAACCAGAGTTCCATGCTCCAAAGGCATGTGTCCTACCACTGGACGACCTCCCAACGAGCGTCACATCCGCCAGCGTGCTTGTCTAGACTCGTAACGAGGCTTCGCCTCAGACCCACAAGGCGTGACCCCTCACCCGTCCCGCTACGCGGGCCACCCTCTCCCCAAGGAGAGGGATGAAATACTCACCTACGTTTGATTCCAGCCCTCTCCTTGGGGAGAGGG
>JBOGJX010000511.1:0-3530 GCA_050745285.1 Terriglobia bacterium | reverse complement strand
GTGGCCGCGGGAAATCCGAAGAACGCGAACCTGAGCGAAGCTTACGCCGACATTCGCTACGTTCTCCCCTAACCAAAGTCGTAGCGCAGAGTTTTGCTTTTAAAACTCTGCGGTTTGCCTTGCTATTTATTGATAAATAGAAAAAAGCCGCAGAGTTTTGCTCTTAAAACTCTGCGCTACTTCAGCGGGAGATGCTCCAGGGAAAGGTCGCATGGGATTTGCAACGGACGCAATTCATATCGGGCAGGAGCCCGATCCCGCTACCGGGGCCATCATCGTCCCGATCTATCAGACGTCAACCTTTGTGCAGGAAGAGCTCGGCAAGAACAAGGGCTACGAATACGCGCGCACGTCCAATCCAACTCGCGCAGCCCTCGAGCGCAATCTCACCGCCCTCGAAGCAGGCCAGCACGCGTTTGCGTTTGCCTCGGGCATGGCCGCAATCAACGCGGTGATGACCCTCCTGAAATCGGGAGACCACGTGGTGGCAGGCCGCAACCTTTACGGGGGCGCCTTCCGTCTGTTCGAGAGCGTGCTCAAGGATTTCGGGCTGAGGTTCAGCTACACTGACACGCGTTCGACGGAGAACATCGCGAAGGTGATCGAGCCATCCACGCGCCTGGTCTACGTGGAGACACCCACCAATCCCATCATGGAGATCACGGATATCGCGGCCGCGGCCAGCATGGCTCACCGGCACGGTGCATGGCTCGCCGTGGACAACACCTTCATGAGCCCGTTTTTCCAGCGTCCCCTTGCCCTCGGCGCGGACATTGTCCTGCACAGCACCACGAAGTATCTGAACGGACACAGCGACGGGGTGGGCGGCGCCGTCATCCTGAAAGACTCCGCGATGGCTGAGCGGCTTGCGTTCCTGCAGAACGCCGCCGGGGCTGTGCTCGCGCCGTTTGAGTGTTGGCTCATTCTGCGGGGCGTGAAGACGCTCCCGGTCCGCATGCGCCAGCACGACTCGAACGGACTGGCCGTGGCCCGCCATCTTGAAGCTCATCCTAAAGTGAAAGAGGTTTATTACGCAGGTCTGCCGTCGCACCCTCAGCATGACCTTGCCCGCCGCCAGATGACCGGGTTCGGCGGCATGATCGCCTTCGATACGGGATCGATCGAGAACGCTCGTATCGTGCTGAAATCGGTGCGGCTCTGCTCACTCGCGGAAAGCCTGGGAGGCGTCGAAACGCTGATCTCGCACCCCGCCAGCATGACGCACGCAAGCGTCCCGCCCGAGGAACGCGCGCGGCTCGGCATTACAGACGGCCTGATACGAATTTCTGTCGGAATCGAAGAGGTCGAGGACATCCTCGCAGATCTCGATCAGGCGCTGGCCAGGATCACCGGCTGAGTTGTGCAAATTAGGTCCAAGATCGCGGGACGCGATGCGCGGTTTTGCCGTTTGCCGCTTCGTAGGGGCGCTGCCTGCTGCGCCCATAACCTGTGGGCGCAGCAAGCAGCGCCCCTACGAGTCTGGTTTTCGGCTTTTCACCGACTCGTCAATCCATTGTAAATATGGCGTCGAGCCGTCAAGCACGGGCAGGCAGATAACTTCCGGCGTGGTGTAGCTATGCCTCTTCAAGATGGCATCCCTCACTTCGGCAAAGAGGTTCCGTCTGGTCTTGATCAATAAAAGAAGCTCGCGACTCTCCGCGATCTTGCCCTTCCACCGGTAGATCGACTGGACCGGCTGGCCGATGTTCACACAGGCCGCCAAGCGCGATTCGACGAGGCGCCGGGCGATGGTCTTCGCTTCTCGAAGGCTTCCGGCCGTTACCAGCACCACAATTTTATCCGTCACGTCTCCCTCCACCCGGCGATTCAGGTTCGCCACCCCGAAATTCCGTATTGAACTGTTAAGGAACGGAGTATATTCTGGCTTAGTAGGTCGATGAAAAATGCTCGTTTGTCATTTTGAGCGCAGCGAAGAATTTTTTTTCGCGTTGAACCGGCAACTGCCGGGATTCTTCGCGGAGTTTACCCTTAGTGAGGCCGAAAGTCCCAGAACGACAACCCGCAAGACTTTGTTAGAAACAGGTGAGGACGGCGCGCAGGCTGCGGGCGCCAAGACGACATGAACGGGTTTCATTGGCGTAACAAGAATTTCCGGCGTGGCGTGAAACTGGCGGTTGTGCTCTGCGCTATTTTTTTGATAGCGCACGGCGTCTTCGGATCGGACGGCCTTTTCACCTACCTGCAAAAGCGTCGTGAATTTAGTTCCCTTCACGAGCAGATCAAGCAAACGGAGCGGCAGAACCAGGAGCTTCAGAAAGAAGTTCTGGGACTGAAGTCAAACCCTGCCGCCATCGAGCGGTACGCTCGTGAGGATCTCCACATGGCCCGGCGAAAGGAAATGATCTACGTGCTCCCCCATCCAGCTCAGGAAATGCCAGCATCGGGAAATCCTGCCTTCGCGAAGCAGCCGAAATCCCTCACCGCCCCCGCCCGCTAACCTCTGCATTGCCGCCGTAGGGTTGCGATGCTCTCAGTCCCGGGCGCCAGTTGCGTGGTCAAACCTGATTCATAAAATCGCATACTTCGCGGCAATCCGCGCAGTAATACTGCCCGTCTTCGCACAACCGCACATTGTACTCCGAGTGGCATAGAGCGCAATACCGGTCACACTGGCACCCGTCCTCTAGTTGCTCGCACGCAACGCACACGAATTTCGGCGATGCCATGGATTCTCTCCCTCAGAATCAGGATTGGGCCGAGCCGTCGTGTTCACGCGCTTCGCTACGCCCCGGCCGCTATTGAAACCCGTGCCGCATCATTGTGGCATACTTGCACAAGTCTGGCCCGCAGTCCAACCATGTCTATGCCCGGACAATACCGCAACTCCCTGGGAAACTCAATATGCCGGCCTCAAATTACTATACATGCCGCCATAAGTAATTGCATGTTACGGCCCGGCGTCAGAGCGCGGTCTTTTCACCGGAACTCGCGCAAAAACTGAAGACGCTGTGTATAACTGCGAGCCAACCGGGCGTGTGCGGCAAACTGAATACGGGCTACAATTGTCTTGGAAAATGATCTCGAGGGAGTTCCGATGAAAATCGCCGTCGTGCAAATGGATGTCACGCTACTGAATAAAGAGGCAAATCTAGGCAAAGTCCTCGACCGTCTAAAGGTCGCGGCGCGAAGCGGCGCACGGATCATTATTTTCCCGGAATGCGCGCTCACAGGCTATTGCTTTGCGAGCCTCGACGAGGCGCGGCCCGCGGCGGAATCTATTCCCGGCCCCTCAACGCAGGCGATCGCGCGGCTCACTCGAGAGCTGGGTTGCACGGCGATTGTGGGCATGCTCGAAATGGATGGACAGGAAATTTACAACGCCGCGGCCGTCATCCGCCCGGAAGGAATCCCCGGCAGCTTCCGCAAGATTCACTTGCCCTATCTCGGCGTTGACCGCTTTGTAACACCCGGAGATCGGCCTTTCGCCGCGTTGAACACACCACACGGCAAGGTGGGCATCACCATCTGCTATGACGCGAGCTTTCCCGAGGCTGGCCGGGTGCTTAAAC
>JBOGJX010000510.1:0-5042 GCA_050745285.1 Terriglobia bacterium | reverse complement strand
TGTAAAGAGGGTAGGTCTGCACTACAACTTGCTTTCGAAAGCTTGTATTGGCCCGCAAGGAGTTAAGTCCGCACGGAGGCCGAATCGCGTTCAGAAAAGTTCCCAACTGCGAAAGTTAGGCTAACCTACCATCATGCATTTTCATGAACTTTCGCGGGCGGCAGGCCCTAAATGACATACATGGCGCAATGCGCCACGCGTCACCCGCGTCTCATCCGTCTCTTCCATTTCCGTTGCCTCAATGGAGAGATGTAGCGCAGAGTTTTGCTGTTAAAACTCTGCGGCTTTTTCGCTGGTGCAGACAACAATACCGCCGAGTTTCAAAAGCAAAACTCTGCGCTACTTCTAACCACGCCGAGGGGGTAGTCACGGCAAGCAGTGTTCCTAGCAAAGTGGCAAAGCGGGCAAGGCGGGAGTAAGCTCCCGCGCTCCAACGCGCCTAGAACTGAAACCTCAGGGACAGCATAATTACCCTGGCATCGTTCGACGGCGTTGTAAAATCCGTCATTCTCCCGAACGTGGGGCTGGTGGCGCTCGTATCCGGACCATTAAACCACTGTGTCGTATTCGTCGCGTTGATGAAATCCGCGCGGAACATCAGCTTATAACGCTCCTTGATCGTGGTGTCCTTCGCCACCGCGAGATCCAGATTATCAATTCCAGGCTTGCGAATGCTATTGAGGAGGGGCGACCAGGTCTGAAGCTGAAATGGCTGAAGGGTCTGCCATGCTGGCTTTTCGCCTGACAAGCAGTTTAACAATCCCTTCGGTGTGAGCGTGCAGGTGTTGAACCACCGGTTGATCGACTGGTTGGAGATGCTTTCTGGATTCCCAGTTGGCGCAACCCCCGAAGGGAAGCTCATCGGCATCCCTTGCTGCGCTCTGAACTGCGCGCTGGCTGACCACCCTCCAATAAACCGGCCAAGCACCGGATTCACGCTGGAGCCGAAATGCTTGCCAACGCCAAAGGGTAGATACCAGACGGCGCTGAGTTTTAATTGCTGGGGCACGTCGGTTGGATCGATCACCCAGGAAGGCGTAGGATCCGTCGCATTCAGGAATTGGTAATCATCCATGGTTTTTGACCACGTATACGACACGCTGAAGTCCAATCCCATCGACAGCCGCTTGACGAGCTCCGCTTGCAGGCTATTGAACTCCGCCTTGCCGATCGGAACAAAGCTTTCAGAGATCCCGCCGAACTGCGGATAAGGGACAAGCAACTGCTGCTGCTGAAGGGTTGGAGAGGCAAGGAACGTGCCTTTCAGCAGATTGGCGTAAGGCGACGTAGCCGGTACGTTCAAGAATGGGTTGGGAACGCTTTTTGTCAATGCCGCTGCCCCAAGCTGCAGGGCGGAAAGGGGCAGGTAGTTGATTTGGCGGGACACCGGCAAGCGGCTCGACCGGCTACCGACGTAGCCGGCTGAAACCAGCCAGTTGCTGCGAAATTGGTGCTGAACCTCCAATGAATATTGCTGCACCCGGGGGATATTCATGTCCGGATCGGCGAAGCCGAACCCTTGCCCAAGATTCGTCGCCAATCCTTGCGAGCTTCCCACGGGCAGGAGAATGCCACTGGGGAATGGATTCGCAAGGCTGACCGCAGGATTAGGAATGCCCTCCTGCACCGAAGCCACCATATTGGTCGTCTGGCTGAATCCCGGCGCTGCTCCCGGATTATCCATCGCCTGTCCGTATAACATGCCATAACCGCCGCGCAGCACGGTATCCGGCTGGAGTTGGTACGCAAAGCCCACTCGGGGACCAAAATTACCGTAATGCGGATTGAAAATGCCGCGAGGGTTGGTCCCAACTCCGGCAAATACCAACCCTCCTTGGAGGTTCATTCCGGGCGCCGGAAGAGGGCTCTGGCAGGTAAAGCAAAAGCCGCGGGTCAGGGCATTAAAGCGATCCGACAAAGGCCCAAGATAGTCCCAGCGCAATCCGATGTTCAGTGTGAGCTTGCGGGAAACGTGGATGTCATCCTGACCGAACAGGGACCAAAGTCTTTCGCTGACGGCAGGACTGCTAAGCCTTTGAATAAATCCGGAACCGGGGTAGCCGAGCAGGAAATCCGCGACGGAATTCCCAGAGGAAGTGGTCAGTTGGAGCGGCGTCGCCGCGGTGAATCCCCCACTAAAATTGAAGTTCCCGGCGGCAAAACCCGGACTTTCAACATTTTCTCCGATCCACATCATTTGCAAGCCAAATTTTAGGTTATGGCGGTCGTGAGTTTTCGCCACCACCAACTCGTTGGAATACGTCAGGTCAAAGGGCGTCAAGCCTTCTGGATTCGAGCCGGCGCCTTCGTAGTGCGACCAGCTAAATTTTGGAAAATACTTGATCGCCTGGCTCACAAAGTTCGAAGAAAACCCAAGCGTGCTGGGATTGAACCCATTGCTGATCGAGCTGCCGGAGGTGGACGTGAAACGATCCATGCCGGTGCGGAACTCGAGTACCGTCGTCGGATTGAAGGTATGAGTTATTTGATAGGTGAAGTCCTGGTTTGCGCGTGAAAAGGGTGAGTTGGTGCCGGTGTCAGCGAGGTTGAAAGCGGATATTGTCGAGTACTTGTAGCTCCGCGTCTCGTCCAGGTCATTGATGGAATAGCGGAAGAACATGTGGGTCTTGTCCGAATAGTTGTAATCGAGGCGGCCGGAGTATTCGGGGAAAAGATCCACAAATTTCCTGGAGTTTGCCGTGTTCACAAAATTGCCGAGGCCGGTGATAGGGTTTCCCGGCGCGTTGGGCGGCGGGATGAAGCCCAAAACTGCCTTGGCGACGGAATTGATCTCCTGCGGCGGGATAATGTTGCCTGGAAACGCCTGCCGGGTGCAGACAAGGGGACTGCCGGCGCATTGGGTTGTCAACGGATCGTAAATGGTCTGTAACAGCGGCTGCCCGGTGGGGCCAGGCACAAAGACGTTTGAAAAATCGCCGGCGCGCATGGCTGCGGTCGGGACAGCCGTCACGAAAGGATCCTGCTGCACCTGGCGGATTTCCTGATAGGCGAAAAAGAAGAACAATTTGTTGTGGAGGATCGGGCCACCCACGCTGCCGCCGAACATATTGATGTGCCAGGGTATCCTGGGAACGCCGTTACGGTTGTTGCCCCAGGTGTTGGCGTTGAAGATCGTGTTCTGGTCATACTCATAGGCGTCACCGTGCCACGCGTTGGCGCCGCCTTTTGTGATTGTATTAACAACGCCTCCCGTGCTCCAGCCATACTCCGCATCATACATTGTGCCTTGCACGTTAACTTCCTGGACCGCATCCGAGATCGGATTGTATCCCACGCCCACCGCGTGGGTGTTACTCGAGATCCCATCGACCAGAATTAAGTTGCCGCTCGTCTGCCCGTTGTTGCCCGATTGCCCGCCATTGATGGTCTCGCCCTGGCTTCCTCCAGTGTCGAACGGGCGCAGTTTCTGGGCCGACGACGTGACGGTCACTCCGGGCGAAAACCAGGTGGTCTCAATGGAATTCAGGCCGCGAAGGGGAACAGCGGAGATGCGCGCGGAACCAATGGTCCAGTTCCGGTCGCCTGATGCAGTCTGAAGGATCGGCGCGTTGGCGGTCACGCTGATGGATTGGGTTACGGCGCCAAGCTGCAACTTGAAATCCATTACAGCCTTCTGAGCCACCGTGAGCGTGACTCCGCTCTGCACAACTTGTCTGAAGCCCTGCTTTTCAACCGTGAATACATACTGGCCAGGGTTCAGAAAAGGGAGTTGATATAGGCCCGCAGCGTCCGATTCGGTACTGAAGAGTGCTCCGGTCGCCATCCACTTCGCCGTGACTTTTGCGCCGGCAATGGAAGCCCCGGCCGGGTCGTAAACATGCCCGGTCACGGCGGCGCCATTTTGTTGGGCAAAGAAGGATAAAGGTAGGAAAACCGAAACCAACAAGATTCCCGCAATTTTGTTGATCACTACTCACCTCGCTTAAGGCATCGTGCCTGCTCCATCACGAGGCTTATATTTGCAATTTGTTCCAGGCGCCACCCTGGCTTCGGGAGACCGTCATTCCCGCGAAAATCGTTCCCGAGAAAGCGGGAATCCAATTAAGAGGCCCCCTGCCGGCGCGTGGATTTCCGCCCCCGCCTGCACGGGGGTGACGACCTTATGCGGGAATGACAACGCTCAGCATAATAACCGCTCCTGGTTGCGGCCCGAGGCCGCTCCGCAACACCCTCCCGCCTGTCTCAGATTAAGCAATTTTAACTTTCCACCAAGCTACCTGCCACTAGGCCAGTTGTCAAGCCAATTCACGGCCAATTGGCAACCTTGACCGTTGTGGCCTGGTCCTGACTTACCAAACCAGCTTAACCGCAGCTCCGCCGCCGCCGTCCTGCACGGCAAGCCGGAAGGGATATGTATGGCCATTTTTTGTTTCGACAAGTGTTAGGCTACAAGCTACAGTTTATCCGGTGAAGATACGGAACTTCGCTCAGAAGCGCCTGAGAAGTCTCTACGTGGAAGACACGGCGAAAGCCGTGCCGCCCGACACGATGGACAAGCTCCGTAAGATGATGGCATTTCTCGATGACACGCAAGACCCGGCGGAATCGCGTTTGGTCACGACCTGGAAGGCGCACACGCTGAGCGGCGACCGCAAAGGCGCATGGAGCCTCAGCGTCACCCGCAACCGGCGTCTGACGTTCTGCATCGACACCGCAGAGCGCGAAATCTGCAATGTAAATTTGGAAGACTACCACTGGGACCGAAGGAGCAAACGCCATGCCCATGAAGAATCCACCTCATCCCGGAGATTTTATTCGGACGGAGATTATCGAGCCCGCAGGTTTGCCGGTGACGGCGGCGACGGCCGCGCTTCGGGTTTCCCGGCCCGCACTGTCAAACCTGCTGAACGGCAAGGCCGGCCTCTCCGGGGGCATGGCGCTGCGCATTGAAAAGGCCTTCGGAGTGAAGATGGACACACTCATGTGGATGCAATCCTCATACGACATCGGGGGCTTAGTGTAAGCCACATATTTTGGAGGCTATAGTTAGCCCGGATTATTCATGAAACGATTGGCACTCG
>JBOGJX010000509.1:0-8156 GCA_050745285.1 Terriglobia bacterium | reverse complement strand
CGAGTGCCAATCGTTTCATGAATAATCCGGGTTAAGCGGCGCCGTCTCTCCGCCGAACAAGTTGAAGTGGCAGTCCGGCGTTGAGACTCCGCTGGCGCGGCCCATATCTCCGCGATATGGTACTCTTGTTTGTCAGGAGGAATAGGGACTATGAAACGTCGCGATTTCAACCTAGGCCTTTTACGGATGGCGGGAGTCGGGGGACTTGCGGGCCTCCTCGGCCGCCCCGGCGAAGGACTAAGCGCAGGGCCCGCGATGGTGGTTCCTTCGGCGGGACCGGGGCTGGGCGGCCTCTCGGTTCCCGCCTCCTCTGATCCGCGCCTGGAGGGAGCGTACCGCTTCTCGCGCGGGCGCTGGATCTACGCGCACCTTGAAGGAACGCCATCTCAGATCGGCTATCAGCACGGCTATCTGCTCGCGCCGGAGATCGCCGACGCTTTCAAATCGGTGGCCCTCACCAACCTTCGCGGCACGGGAAAGGACAAGGCCTTTTTCCGCCGCGCGGCGAGGGAGATGATCTGGCCTAAAGTTGACCCGGAGTACCAGGAGGAAATCGAGGGCATCCATAACGGTCTCGCGGCGCGGGGCGTTGCGATGGAACTGGATGACCTGATCTGGCTGAATGCCATGGAGGAATTGTCCGACTATTACGTCCCATGGTACGACGCTCAGCATAAAGTGGCCGAGGCAATCCCTATTAAAAGTCCCGGCAACTGCAGCGCCTTCGTGGCGACGGGGAGTTGGACCAAGGACCATCACATTGTCATCGCGCACAATTCCTGGACGAGCTACCTTCATGGCGAGCGATGGAACATGATTTTTGATATCGCCCCCAAGCATGGTTACCGTATTCTGATGGACGGCTTCCCCGGCGTCATCACCAGCGATGACGACTTCGGCATCAACTCCAACGGCATAATGATTACGGAGACCACGATCACCTCATTCCGCGGCTGGAACCCCGAGGGCAAGCCCGAATTTTCCCGCGCCCGGAAGGCGATGCAGTACGCCTCCTCGATTGACGATTACGTGCGCATCATGCTTGACGAAAACAACGGTGGATACGCCAATGACTGGCTGTTGGGCGATCGCAAGACGGGAGAGATTGCCCAGTTTGAGTTGGGGCTGAAGGCTTGGCGCGTATGGCGCTGCAAAGATGGCTATTACGTGGGATCGAATTTCGCGCGCGATCCCAAGGTGCTGGCGGAGGATTGCCCTGGCTATAATTCTGGCGACCTCTCGTCATCGCCGAACGCGCGCCGGGTGCGTTGGGAGCAATTGATGAGGCAGTACAAGGGCCGGATTGATGTGGGCTTGGGCAAGCGGTTTATTTCCGACCATTACGATAGCTACGAGAAGAAGGAGCAGGCGGGAACTCGCAGCCTGTGCGGACACGGTGAGCTTAGCGCCACCGGTGAAAAAGTCTGGGATTGGGGACCGTATTATCCGGGAGGAGCCATAACCGGCAAGGTGGCGGACAGCCAGATGACGCAGGAGATGCGCTTCGCGGCGCGCCGCGGCCACCCCTGCGGCGGCGACTTCCTCGCCGCGCCGTTCTTGAAGGCGCACCCGCAATACGCCTGGCAGGAGCCGTTGCTGCATGACATGCTCGCCGGCCCATGGACGGAATTCAAAACGAGCGACAAGACATAGCCGCCGGGCGTCTTGAATCTCCGTCTGCCCGGTAACCCTGCGCGGTTACCGGGTTGCGAGCTTTTTGGCAAAATCCAGGAGGAAGTTGCGGTCTGCTTCCACCATCCGGTCGAGCAGTGTTCTCATCTTGATTAGGAAGCGGGCCTCTGAACCCGCGTCGCCTTCCGTTTCTGCCAACTCATCGAGGGTTTTCCGCTCCGTCAGGTGTGGTGTTGCTGGCGGGTTATCTCCGAAATAGAACAAGCGGTAAAGGGGCACGCCGAGAGCGGCCGCGAAGCGTTCCAGGGTTTCAAGCGACGGCACCGTATGCCCGTGCTCAACCCGTGAGATGTAGCAGCGCAGCAGACCACTGGATTTTTCAATGTCCCCCTGAGAGAGACCCTTCTGTTCTCTAAGGCTCTTAATTCTTTCGCCGATGACCATGTCCTTAAACTCCTTTTCCAAGCTTATTTTGTTTGAGCAATAGCTCGCAATACAACTTTCGTCCTATTCGCTCTGATAATGAATGGTGCGACAGTACCAGTACCCCGGTACTGACGCGACGCTTAATGGGAAGTTGGTGATGGTGACGCCCCCGAACGACTCTGGACAATGAATGGTAGCCACGGCACGAAGTTTGTGCCGTGGGCCTTTCGATGCGCAAACACCCACGGCACACAAACCGTGCCGTGGCGTGGCTACCTCACCTTATGCTTTGCATGGCCGGCGACAGGGGCGCACCCGCGTCGTGGCGTAAATTGGTGGGTTATTGTGTGCGGAGTTGTTCGAGCTCGCGCTTGACGATGGTTTCGTAACAATGCGGACAGACGCCGTGGGTGAACTCGGCGTCGGAATGTTCGACGATGTAACTCTCGACCTGCTGCCAGTAGTTCCGGTCGTTGCGGATTCGCTTGCAATAGGAGCACATGGGAAGGAGGCCCTGGAGGTTCTTGACGCGGCCGAGCGCCTTTTCCAACTCCAGCACCCTTTCGGTCAATGCGATTTGCAGCCGGACCACGCGGAACCCCACTTGAACGCGAGCGCGCAGCTCCCGCTGATCGAACGGCTTGATGACGTAGTCATCCGCCTCCGCCTGAAAGCTTTCGGTCAAAGCGCCTTTTTTTTCGCCCGCGGTCAACAGAATGACATACACGAGCCTATCGGCTTTCCCGGACTGCGGTTGCGGGAATTGCCGTAGTTGTTTGAGAGCTTGCGGCCCATCCCAGTGCGGCATGGTCCAATCGAGGATGGCCAGCAGCGGAGCCTGATCGCTCTCCAGGATCGTCGATGCCGCGCGGCCGTCCGAAACCGCGGTAACGTCATAACCCCAAGATCGGCACAAGGTCTCCAACACGCCTCGGGAGACGGGATCATCCGCTGCGATCAATACCCTCATGTCAGTTGGGGCCGGCTGGTTCACCTTGATTGTCTCACCTTGGTCTCTTCGCTCTGGAGCGCGAGTCACGGCATGCTCCGGTCAGGGCGCCCCCGGCAACACTCCATCCCTGTTATCGGCAGAGCCGCGACGAAGCGAGAGGGGATTCTTGGCGGGCGCGAACCAGGCGCGGATACTCATTAATAGCAGCCACGGCGCGATGTCTGGGCCGCGGGCATTTACAGGCCCAAACACCGGCGGCGCACAAAACGTGCCGTGGCAACCTCTCTGCACAACAGAGTAATATCAGTAGGTTGCTTTGCCACATCCGCAAAGCATGAAAATAATTCTCACGATTCCGTTCCTGGATCAGTCGGGGCAAATCGCGCGATGCGAGCGCACTTCGTGAGAGGCCATGAGGGCTTAATGCAGCGCACCAAACCGGATGGGCTGGCAAGCTACGCCATGAAGCTGTCGAAGTCCCGGGGGCGGCGCTACCCGGAACCAGACCATCCGTATCGCAATGCTTACGAACGCGACCGCGACCGCATCGTTCATTCCCGGGCCTTCCGCCGCCTCGAAAACAAAACCCAGGTCTTTACCCGCCGCTATTCCGACCATTTCCGCACGCGCCTCACCCACACGCTGGAGGTTGCCCAAATCAGCCGGACCGTTGCCCGCGGTCTCGGCCTGCATCAGGATCTCACCGAGGCATTGGCGCTGGTTCACGACATCGGCCACCCCCCATTCGGGCACGCGGGAGAGGAGGCGTTGAACTGCCTCATGCTCCGCCATGGCCGCCGGTTTGAGCACAACCTCCACGCGCTGCGCATCGTCGAACAGTTTGAGCAAAAGTACGTCAATTTCGCAGGACTCAACCTCACCTTTGAGGTCCGCGAAGGCATCGTTAAGCACTCTCGCGACTATGATCCCGCTGCATACCCGGAGCTTGGTGAATACCTTCTTGAGGAGCGGCCTCCGGTCGAGGCTCAACTCATCGACCTTGCCGATGAGATCGCCTATAACTGCGCGGACCTCGATGACGGATATGAATCCGGATTGCTCAGTGTGCCCATGATCCGCGAGAGCGTTCCGTTGTTTGACCGGTTTTGCCGGCGCCTGGAAAGGCAGCGCCCGGTCGCGCCAGAAAAACTCAGATTCAATGAGGCATTGCGGCGGCTGGTTGACGCCCTGGTTAGCGACCTCATCGGGGAAACACGCGTCAGGCTTCGCCGAACGCGCGTCCGGTCCGTGCAAGGCATACGCACGCTGGACACTCGCGTGGTGGGACACAGCACGGAAATCGCCACAGAGACCCGGAAAATCAAGGGGTTTCTGCAGGCACAACTCTATGCGCATCCCAAGGTGGGCGCGGAGCGTAAAGGCATCACCTCACGCATGGAACGGCTCTTTACCCACTATATGAGACACCCGCGCTCTATGCCCGCGTCCCACTCGGCAAAGACGCTCAGCGAGCCCACCGCACAAGTGGTGTGCGATTATATTGCCGGAATGACTGACAATTACTTTAAAGAGCAATACCAGAGGGCCTTTGACGCCGATTGAAGAGGGGCAAAGCCGCTACTTGCGGCGGACTGTTCAGCTAATTTCGACTGCCTTACGCCGGGGTTACCCTACGTGCCACGCCTTTGCGCTCACTCCTCCACCTGCGCCGTCACGGCAACGCCACGGTCGGGCAGCCTGATCCAGACGATGTTCGTCCCGGAATCGTAGTACCAACCCTGACCCGCGGCCCGGAGCGCCTTCAATGACGATTGCCTGGTCATAGACTGGCTGCCAAGATCAACCTGGCGGTGCGGCTCATGCTGCGCGTGAATCTTGAGCACGAGAGATCTCGCAGGAGGTTGGTAGGAACCCTGGCGTGCGGATATTTGCACCGTTACCCCGGAGCGCGCGGCGGATACGTGAATGCTCTCTCGCAGGTAGGCGCCTCCCTTGTACTTGAAGCTGAGGCCGTCATCCTCATAGTACTCACGCGTAGAGTTGCCGTCCGGGTATATCTCAAAAGCGAGCGGATCAATAGGCGCCTGATCCGTATACTGAACCACTTGCTGCGTGGGGATGATTGCGCCGCCGCGGACAAACAGCGGAATCCTTCCGAGCGGGGCGTCAACCGTAACGGATTGCGGCCCCTCATAGCGGCGGCCGGAACAGAAGTCGAACCACTCCCCTTTCGGCAGATAGACGTTCCACTTCCACTCGCCGTCCTTGACCACTGGGGCCACCAGCAGGTCGTCCCCAAACAGAAATTCCTCCTGCTGCGCCACGGCCTCCGGGTCATCCGGATAATCGACGAGGAGCGCTTTCATGACCGGCAATCCTGTTTGCGATGACTGGTAAAAGGCGTTGTACAGATAAGGCAGCAGGCGGTAGCGCAGGTCGATGGAATCCCGGTTGATGTCCTCGCGGCGGAGGCCGTAGGACCACGGGTCCTGCTCGCGGGTGCCGAGGCTCGTATGGGTGCGGGAAAATGGATAAAAGACGCCGGCTTCGAGCCACCGTGTATACAGGTCTGGACTGGGACTCTCGGCGAACCCGCCGATGTCCGCCCCGGCAAAAGTCAGGCCAGAGAGTCCCATGCCCATCAACTCGGTCACGCTCATGCGAAGGTGCTCCCACGTGCTGCTGTTGTCTCCGGTCCACACCGCAGCGTAACGCTGGCCACCCGCGTATGTGTCGCGGGTCAGAACGAAGGGCCGCTCGCCCGGGCGAAGGCGACGGAGCCCGTCCCGGGTGGCCTCCGACATCAACATGCCGTAGACGTTGTGGATCTTCGCGTGCGGGCTCTTGAGACCGTGATCGTAAAAGATGGCATCGAGCGGCATAGTCTTGCTTGGGACGTTAAACACGGATGGCTCGTTCATATCGTTCCAAAAGCCCGCGACGCCGTCCGAGACTAACCCTCGATACAGACCGCCCCACCAATCTCGCACTCTGGGGGCCGTGAAGTCCGGAAAGGCGCTGATCCCAGGCCAGACCGGGCCCTCAAATATCTTCCCATCCGGCATTTTCACGAAATCGTTGCCCGCGAGACCCTGCTGATAGACCCAGTAATCCGGGTCCACCTTGATTCCAGGGTCGATGATCGTGACGACGCGGAATCCTTCCCGCCGCAAGTCCGAGAGCATGAGCTGCGGGTCAGGAAAGCGGGTTTTGTCCCAGGTAAAAACCCGGTAACCATTCATATAATGAATGTCAAGATAAATGACGTCGCACGGAATATGCCGCAGGCGGAAATTAGCCGCGATGAACCGAACCTTTCTCTCTGGATAGTAACTGTACCGGCTCTGCTGGTAACCAAGCGCCCATCGTGGGGGCAAAGGCGAGCGCCCCACAAGCCCGGTAAATTGCTCGATCACCGTTTTCGGATCCGGACCGGCGATGAAGTAATAATTTAGCTCGCCGCCCGCCGCACCGAACGAATACATGTTGCGGAACTCCGAGCCGAAGTCGAAGGTCGAGCGGTATGTGTTATCGAAAAACATCCCATAAGCCTTCCCTTGGCGAAGGCCAATGAAAAAAGGAACGTCCTCGTACAGAGGATCGGTGTTAGCGCCCCAGCCGAAGACGTCCGTATTCCACATCACGTAGGCATGGCCACGCTTATCCAGCGGGCCTGCCTTTTCGCCCAGCCCGAAGTAATGCTCGTCCGGCGGCATCCACTTCCAGCAGCGCACCCGTTGGCCATCGGAAGCCATTCCCCGTTGATCCGCGTCCTTTGAAATAAGCCTTCCGGCTGGATCATAGAAGCCGATGCGAAACGGCGCAAGCTGAATGCGCACCGTTACGTCCCCGGTCCGGATGATGCGGGTTTCGCCCGCCACCGAAAAATCCACGGCGACCCTAGGCCAGTCCTTCTTGACCACCGCCCAGGAATAGTCCGGCCCGAACTGAGCCTGCGGCGCCATGCGCACACGCACAAGGCCCGGAGCAAGGATCGTCACGGACACAATGTTGTGCGAGTTGCGAAAGGTGATCCTGTTGCTTTGCGACGCCGACGCGGTCATGGCGCCAATCGGATGCCACGCCCCAACCAACGGGCGCGCCAGAAACGCGGCGCACAGCATGGCCAGAATAAAGGCCAATTTTCCGGACACGGTCCTCTCCTTTGAGTGAGCGTTCGGTGATAGGTGGGCGTGGTATTTGCCGTGGCTACCACCTGCGCTCACCCATGCAATAATTCACTTCTCCTCAAACAGCTTGGCATAAAGCTGTTCCTGCCGCAGCAATTGATCCTGGTAAATCCGGCCATGGGCGGGGATGGGATCAAACACTCGCCCCATGCGGCCGGGCAGATCGCGCGCGTGCCCGATTACGCCCAATTGCTCGAGCGCGAGCAGAGCCGCGCCGCGGCTCGATCCTTCGCTCTCAAGGCACACCGTCACAGGGCGAGCTAGCGCGTCTGCCATCATCTGCGTCCACGCAGGAGAGCGGAGCAACGCGCCGCCCGAGGCAATCACCTCGCGGGGCGCCCCGAAACTCGCGGTCATCAGGTCACAGAGAATGCGGAACCGTAAGGCCACGGATTCAAGCGCCGCGCGTAGAATTGCAATGGGTTGGGTGGCCGCAGCCAGGCCCGTGATCGCCCCCCGCGCCTCCGCCCGCCAATGAGGCGAGCGCTCGCCGGCGAAGAGTGGCAGAACCGTGAGTCCGTGCTCACCCGGCTCAATCGCCGCAAGCTGAGCCTCAATCTCATCGTCAGGGGGCAAAGCCAATACACGCTTCATCCAGGCGTAAACCTCGCCGCCATTGGAAAGCGCGCCCCCCAGCACGTACCGCCGCCGGTCCACGCGGTAGCACCAAAGGCCGGGCGGTATCTCGATGCGCGGTGTTTTGCAAACCGCGCGCAAGGCGCCGCTCGTCCCCACCATTAAGGCGAAGCGTTCGGGCGAATGGCAATCGCTCCCGACGTTGCTGCACGCGCCGTCTCCCCACGCCGGGAACCACGGAATCGTGGCAAACTCCGGCAGCAAGGACCGGTATTCGCCGCGCAACCCACTAAGCGGTTGATCCATTTCCTCGACCGGCGCCAACTGGCTCGCATCCACGGGCAGCACACTTAAAATCTCCGGGTCGTAGCGGTTTTCATTCTGGTCCCAGAGACCAGAACCGGAGACCATGCAGACGG
>JBOGJX010000508.1:0-3872 GCA_050745285.1 Terriglobia bacterium | reverse complement strand
CTTACACACAAACACCGCGCCGGAAATAACCAACCTTCCACGGAACCTACTGCATCGAACTTTTAAGAGAACGCGCCGCGGTTTGATGGCGATGGACACGGCGCGCGTTCTTTCATTGTAGCGCCGGGCTTTACGCCCGGCATGTCGCTCTAAAGGGCGACGCTACAAGCCCGGCATGTCGCTCTAAAGGGCGACGCTACAAGTAAACCGTATTTGAAAAACGCAAACGCTGGCCCGCGCGGGGCTGGCTGCGGTCCATTGCCTATTCCATGAGGGGTCTTACAACGCCAGGCATACGTGTGCCTGCGCGGAAGTAAGGAGAAGTGAGTTCGAAGCGGGTGGCTGCGGGGTCTTTAAAACGCCTTGCGCCCGCTTGCATCAGACGTGCGATGTTTCAATCTTGAATCCCCAGGAGGAAGTTCTTAATGAATGCTCGAAAGATGATGAAAGTTCTAGCGGCGGCGCTTCTGCTTTGCCTCAGCGCAGTTGCTCTCGAAGCCCAGGATTTCAATGTATTCGTAATGGGCGGCGGTTCATCGCTGTTTGACCGGCACAACTTCGTTGTAAAGTCAGGCCCCTTTGGCTCGACGTACTCGACGGGAGGCCAATTCACCGTGGGCGCTCAAGTCCCTCTGGTCAGCATAGTCTCGCTCGAAGGAGCCTACGGCTGGGGCCAGAACAACCTTCGTCTCACTAATTTCGGCGACAACATTGAGACCGGCTACGGCGTGCACAATCAGAGGGCAAGCGGAGACTTGGTCCTGCACTCTCCGGTTGGTTTTCTCGGCCTCAAACCGTACCTCGATGCCGGCCTCGAGTACGACAGGTTTACTCCCTACGGGTTCGCTACTTCTAGTTTCCCGAATTTTTCACAAACAGTTATCACCACGGGCAGCCCGGTCCTATCGCCGTCGAATAAACTGGGCTTCAACTACGGCGGCGGCCTCGAATGGAAGCTGCTTCCGGTCGTTGGCCTGCGCCTCGACGTTCGCGATCACGTGACCGGAGCGCCTACTTTCGGCTTGCCGGAACAGGCCAGCTCGAGCCCATTCTTTCCAGAAAAGGGAGCGGCACACGACCTTGAGTATTCGGTAGGAATCGTACTCCACTTTGGCAAATAACCCTCAAGACGACCTCGCTCACTGCGGCGCGGACATGCCGTCCTGGCGCGCCCGCGCCGCGATGCTTCGCGCATTGGAAACGACTCCCAGGCGCGAAGCGTTTTTAAACTATTAACCAATTAATGAACACCCTGCGTGTCTCTTGAGATGACCATTGGTTTATCACATCAGGGAACTCATTTTCCTTTGTTATGCGAGTTTAATAGCTGTGAAGATATCATGACGAGTTAGTGGTTGTAAGCGCCTAAGTCTAATGGCTTCAGTTGTATTCAACGGTATAAAGTCGCGCTAGAGACTCAGGCTCACAGCGACCGCATAGGCTGCAACTTTGGATGGGTAATTGCACAGAGGGGGGCGAGGGGGATGGGCTTTGATTGCGGGCGGCCGAGGGGGACGCTGTTCGACGCCGCCCTCAAAGCCTTCAAGTCCTCAGGGGCCTCCGGGCTATCACAAGCCAGCAGGCCGCCAAGCTATTATGGGGCCTTTGCGGCTCGACGCCTCCGAAGTGGCCAAGCTCTGGTTCGCATTCGGAAGAGCAGGGAAAATCCAGGAGGAAGTTATGGACATTCGTTTGAAAAACGGAAAACGGGCGATTCGCCAATATCTGCGGACTGCCTACAGCGACGAGCGGTTGGCCTGGCTGCTGGCCCATGCGCGGGCCGGAAAACTGGCGTATCAATCCTGCTGCTGCTTCATCGGCGTTGCCACAGCGGATCACGCCTTGCAGGTTAAGACGGACGTCAATCTCACTCCCGCCGCGCACTATCACCTGGCCAGAAGGTTCGTAGGAGCGCGCGAAGCCGAGCAGGCCTACTGGGAGTTTGGCTATCGCGGCGAGTCCAGATCGGTGCAATCGAGCGATGACGTCCGGCGGCGGCGGCTGATCCCGATGATTCTTTCGGAGATGCGCCAGCGCGCCCGCGCTCATGATATAATTCGCGGAAGTCAGGTAGTTGGAGAGGGAATGTTGGAGCCGCGGCGCTAGTGTTGCGTTTTTCAAATACGTTTACTTGTAGCGCCGCCCTTTAGGGCGGCGTGCCTGGCATAAAGCCCGGCGCTACAATGAAAGAACGCGCGCCGAATAAGTCATCGCAATTTCCGAACGCAACACTAGCGGCCGAGGGAGCGGTAGGATCGGGAAATTGACGAAAACCAACTCCATTCAAATTCGTGCTTACCGCGATCTGGGTGAACTCGAGACGCTCCTTCCGGCGTGGGAGGATCTGCTGTCGCACTTTCCTCAAGCGTCTATTTTTTCCACTTGGCGATGGTTGGTGTCTTGGTGGCACGCGTTTGGCGAAGACCGGGAGTTGCTCGTACTCGCTTTCCATGACGAAGCGTCACAATTGATCGCGCTGGCGCCGCTGTCGCTCCGGAAGGAGCGCGTCTCGGCAGGAATCAAGCTTCGAGTGCTTCGATTGCTTGGCGATGGCAGCGACGACTCCGATAACCTGGACTTTCCCGTCCGCGCTGGTTACGAGGAGGTCTTTGCCGTAGCCTTTCTGAATTATTTACAGGGCAGAGCAAAAGATTGGAACTTCTGCGAGCTCAATACGCTGCCTTCTTACTCGCCGGTGGGCAAGGCGCTGTTGAAGGCCCTCAAGGAGCGCGGCTGGACGCATCACGTCTATCCAAGACCGAGGTCGGTGATCGATCTGCCGGATACTTGGGAAGAATATCTGAAAAAACTCACCAGCAAGGAGCGGGGCAAGGTGGGCTATTACTCCCGCCGCCTGGAGAAGAACTACCAAGTGCGCTTTTACAAGTGTACAGAAGAGGCGTGTCTGCCGCGATGTCTGGATGCCCTTTTCGAATTGCATCGGAATCGCTGGCAGCAGGCGGGTGAGACGGGAAGTTTTTGTTCCGCGGCGCGGCGGCAGTTTTACGATGAAATGGGCCGCAAATTCCTGAAGCAGGGGTGGCTCGAGTTCTTTCTGCTGGAACTCAACGGAGCGCCTGTGGCTGCGCAGTTCGGCTTCCGCTACGACACGACGGTTTTTGCCCTGCAGGAAGGCCGCGATCCGGCCTATTCGTTGGATGCGGTTGGGTACGTTCTCCGGGCGCATGCGTTAAAACAACTGATTGCCGATGGCGTGCGGCGCTATGATTTTCTAGCGGGAGAAGGTGAATCCAAGGCACGTTGGGGCACATGCCCAGCGGAATATCTTAATATCCACTTCGCCCGCCCACTTACCCGCGGAAGCGTGTACCTTCGATCCATTCAGAGGAGGAGAGCGGGCAAAGAATGGCTCCGCGCGAAGACTCCCTGGCCCCTATGGTCCGCGCTGCACCAGATCAACACGCATGTTCGCGTCAGCAGCGCATCTCGTAAACTTTTGCGTCCACGCGCAAAAACAACTATTGCGTCAGAAGGCCTGCCACAGCCACAGCGGGCGCAGCCGCCGCAGTCATAGTCCAATTGGCAGCGGCTCCCTTCCCAACGCCCACCACAGCCGCCTCTTCTTCGCGGAAAAACGCCAGCTTGCTGAGGGCTGAATCACAGTCAATCGTAATCAAATCGCCAAGCCGGATTTGGCCGGTGGCGAGCAGGCTTGATATCGGAAAAACCAGGTGCCGCTCAATGGCCCGCTTGAGGTGCCGCGCTCCAAACTTGGCATCCGTCCCCTCGGCCAGCAGGAAGTTACGGGCCGCTTCCGTGCAGCGGAAGATGAAGGGCCCGTCCCCCGCGGATTGGATGATCCGCTCCTGCACGCGCTCGAGCTCGATCGACAGAATCTCCTCCATATGCCG
>JBOGJX010000507.1:0-3305 GCA_050745285.1 Terriglobia bacterium | reverse complement strand
GTGTCTTTCCGGTGATCATCAGCCTGTCCTCCTGCCCCAGTTGGGCGACAGACTGACGTTATCAACACTTGCCCGGTCAAGTTAAGCAGGCTTACCGAAAGCTCACGGTGTACCGTGGCTGATTAACTGCGAGCAAGCTGCCTAACCCTTCGTTCCAGGGGACGCCGGCAAGCGGGCCCCCCTCCCTCTCAAAATCCCCCTTGACTTTCTAAACCTGATTCTAGACTATATGTTGCTATGAGCGATATATACTCCCGTATGCTTGACCGTGAATTGAAGAAAGGCAGCGCCGAGCTGTTGATCCTCTCTCTAGTCGAGGACCGGCCCCGGCACGGCTATGACATCAGCAAACTGATCGAGCGGCGCTCGGAGGGCGCATTACGCTTTCAAGTGGCTTCGCTTTATCCGCTGCTCTACCGGCTGGAGAGGCGCGGATGGATTCAAGGCCGGTGGGTTGAAAAGGCTGGTCAGAGGCGGCGCCGCTTTTACCGTCTCACTCCGGATGGACGGAAAGTGCTGGCCGCACAGCGGCGCGGGTGGCTCGCGTTTGTGGAGGCGATCAACCGGATCGCGGGGATGGAACACGTCTGATAGATGCTTAACGTTCGGCGGCGATGTAGCGCAGAGTTTTGCTTTTAAAACTCTGCGGCTTGTCCTCTCAGAATCGACCTCACCGGGCCGGGCGATGTAGCGCAAAGTTTTGTTGTTAAAACTCTGCGGCTTTTGACTGGTGCCGGGAAAAAGCCGCAGACTTTTAGAAACAAAAGTCTGCGCTACACGCTTTTTCTCCATTGATCAAACACAAATACCGCAGAGTTTTGACAACAAAACTCTGCGCTACATCCTCCCGAATCCCTGACCCCGATTCCCGAAGGTTGTAGGGAGCCAATTATGCCCGAATGGAAACATGAAATCACGAAACGGTTGTCAGGTCTGAAGCTCGAGCCGGTCCGCGAGGCGGAAATTGTCGAGGAGTTGGCCCAGCACTTGGAAGACCGCTATCAAGAACTGTTGGCAAGTGGTGTTGCGGAAGATGAGGCCCATCAGATAGCGCTCCAGGAACTTGCCGATACGAACTTATTGGCTCAGGAGTTGCAGCGTGTCGAGCATCCAGTGGCGCGGGAGTCGGTCGTTTTCGGGGCGGGAGCAAGAAGGAACCTTCTGGCAGACCTGTGGCAGGATCTGCGCTTTGGCCTGCGCCAATTGCGCCGCAATCCGGGCTTCACGGCGGTCGCCGTCATTACTCTCGCCCTTGGCATCGGCGTGAACACGGCGATCTTTAGCGCGGTCAGCCTGATTCTGCTGAAGAAGCCTCCGGTCCGAGACCCGGACCGCTTGATGATTGTGGTCTCGGTCAACAGGGCGAAGGGATGGGATTTGCTCCGCGTCTCGGCGCCTAACTTTGAGTCGTATCGGAAACAGAACAATGTTTTTCAGGGTGTGGCCGCTGCGGACGCTGACAACACAGACTTCACCCTGACTGGCCAAGGCGCTCCGGAACACTTGAGTGGATTGAGGGTGACCACAAATTACTTTAAGGTTCTCGGTCTCTCGCCCGCGATGGGGCGCAGTTTCATCCCCAGCGAAAACCAAGCGGGTCACGACCACATCGTTATCCTCAGCCACGACCTCTGGAAGCAGCATTTCGCTTCAAATCCCAAAGTGGTGGGCAAACAGGTAGACATCAATGGTGATCCCTACACGGTGATCGGTGTTATGCCTCCAGGTACGGATATGCCCATCGTACAGCCGCGTTTGTGGACTCCTATCGTCTTTGGCCCAAAGGATTTCAGCTCTTCCGCGCATAACAGCCGTTATCTTTATATCTTTGCGCGCCTCAAGCCCGGCGTGACAGTCAAGAAAGCGCAAGCGGAAATACCCACCATCGCAGCCCGCATCGGGCAAAGCAACCCCGAAACGGAAAAGGGTTGGAGCGCCCGTGTCCTGTCCCTGCAGAAGTTTATGATTCAAGCCGCCGATGTCCGGGCTAGCTTGTCCGTCATGCTGGGAGCCGTGCTGTTTGTGCTGCTGATTGCGTGCGCGAACATCGCGGGGCTGCTGCTAGCACGGGCGGCGGCGCGACAGCAGGAAATGGCCATCCGCACGGCGCTGGGCGCGGGGCGTCTTCGCGTGATCCGGCAGCTTCTGGCGGAAAGCCTGTTGATTGCCCTGGCTGGAGGCGGACTGGGCCTGCTTCTGGGCCTCTGTGGGATCGGCCTACTTCGCGCGGCCCTCAATTGGAACTCCTACGTCGCATACCTGGCGCTCCAACTCCATTTGGATGGGCGGACTCTTCTGTTCAGTGTCGCGCTCACGGCTGGAGCCGTCATTCTGTTTGGCCTCGCACCCGCGCTTCAGGCTTCTAAGCCCGATCTTGTCGCGAGCCTGAAAGAGGGCGGACGGACGGGAACGGGTGGATTTGCGCGCAGCAAGATGCGCAGCTTGTTGGTCACGGCCGAAATCGCTCTGAGCGTACTGTTGCTCGCCGGGGCGGGTCTGTTCATCCTGGGTTTCATTTCGGAGATGAGGCAGAATCCCGGCTTCAATCCGAAGCATGTCTTGACGGCGGGAATTTCTCTTTCGGGTTCACGGTATAAGGACAACCCTTCCAAACAGGCAGCATTTTTCCAGAGCGTCATCGAACGCCTCAGTAACCTTCCTGGCGTCGAGTCGGCTTCGGTAGTTCAAAACCTGCCACTTAGCGGCTCGTGGCAGCGCACGGTTGGCATCAAGGGACAGCCGAAGTCAGACTGGCCATTGCTGGGGATATACCTGGTAGGTCCGCAATATTTTCAAACCGTGGAGATCCCACTGCTCAAAGGGCGCATCTTCTCTCGCATGGATGATGCGCGTGCGCCCAAGGTCGCGCTCGTCAATCGCGCTTTCGCGCAGAAGTATTTCCCGCGAGGAAACGTAATAGGCCAGCGTGTTCTCGTCTATGCTCCCCATATGGCGTGGGCGCAGGTGGTTGGGATAGTGGGAAACGTGAAGGAATTTCCAGGGCAGCGGGAAAATGATCCGGAGGTCTACGAGCCGTACCTCCAGCAACCGTCAGCCTCCATGGCGTTGGTGGTGCGCACGCGATACGCGCCTGCCGCGCTGGCGCCGGAGCTCCGCCGCGCGGTGTGGTCGGTGGATAAGGACCAACCTTTGGAAAACGTGATGACGATGCGGCAGCTGCCGGCCAATGCGGGCGCGGGCGGCGATCTCTTCATGAGCGGATTGATGGGCATCTTTGCGGGCCTTGCGTTGCTTCTCTCCGCCGTGGGCATCTATGGTGTGATCGCCTACTCGGTTGCGCAGCG
>JBOGJX010000506.1:0-2949 GCA_050745285.1 Terriglobia bacterium | reverse complement strand
ACATAGTCATTGGCGCCGAGCGCGAGAGCATCCAGCGTGGCGACGGCGCCCCGCTCGGTCACGGTGCTGAACATGATGACGGGAAGCCGCGGATAAGTCTTGCGGATCGCGGCCAGGGCTTCCAGGCCATCCATCTCCGGCATCTCGACGTCGAGCGTGATCAGATCCGGATTCACTTGCGGGATCTTGCTCAGCGCGATGCGGCCGTTGGCGGCCGTCCCGGCGACCTCCAGAGACGGATCAACCGCCAGGGCGTCGTGGAGCATCCGGCGGATAACCACCGAATCATCAACAACGAGGATGCGAGTCTTTTTCATGGAAGGTCAGTGAACGGCGCGTAGCGGCCGCTTTATGCCGCTAGGGACGCATTGCGAATAGTAAGCCTATGGCGATGTAGAATCGCCGCTACGCTCTTCCCGCGGAGCTTTCAGCCCCTGTCAGGAGGCCGGAATGCCCAGCAGCTCCAGCTTTTCCCGAATCACTTCTTCGGTGAACGGCTTCATCACGAATTCGTTCGCGCCTGCCGCGAGAGCCCGGGCTACGCTCTCCATGTCCGTGTGCGCGGTGATCATCATGAGAGGCAGGCTGTCATATTCATGCTGAGAGCGTATCGCCTGCAGGAACTCGCAGCCGTCCATCACGGGCATGTCCCAGTCCACCAGAATAAGATCAGGACGCCCCATGCGCCCCAGGGCGGCAAGAGCCTCCTTGCCATCCCCTGCTTCAGAAACCTCGAACCCTATTTGCTTGAGGATATGCTTCAGGATGAGACGGGTTGTCCTTGAATCATCAACGATCAATGCTTGCACGAGCGCTCTCCTCGCTCCAGTGAATCGGCATTCGCATGGGCCCATTGCATGTCAAACCAACTCGTGACCGCGATTCGAAACTCCGCGGTTTGTGCCAGTCCCATCTGAAAAGCCGCAGAGTTTTAAAAGCAAAACTCTGCGCTACATCCTACAACCAATAGCCGGTAATGCGTGGGATCACACCCTGGCGGCATGAGCGCGCGAATGGTCCTGAGAGGGTGGCGGCGCGCTCGCAGATTGTGATCCCCACGTCGTTCCCACGCCCTGATTCATGTCAAGGGATGCTCCGTTGCGATTGGTGGCGCTGTATTTAAATTGCGCCATCAGCCTTTGTTGCTCCGCGGCCATACGGGAGAGCTCGCCCGCCGCGGTCTGAGTGTCCGTGGCGCCTGAGGTGGTGCCCTTGGCCGCGGTTGCCACGGCCGTGATGTTCTCCGCCACTTGCGTTCCGCCGCGCGCCGCCTCCGCCACATTGCGCGCGATTTCGTTCGTGGTGGCCGTCTGTTCTTCCACCGCGCTCGCAATCGTGTTGGAGATGTCGTTGATCTGCGTGATCACGCCGCTGATCTGCCCGATGGCCTCGACCGCGCCCTTCGTATCGGCCTGAATGGCCTCGATCCGCTGGCTGATATCCTCGGTGGCCTTGGCCGTCTCCTTTGCCAGCTCCTTCACTTCATTTGCTACCACGGCAAAGCCCTTTCCCGCTTCTCCAGCGCGGGCCGCCTCAATCGTGGCGTTCAGCGCCAATAGGTTCGTTTGCTGTGCGATTGAGGTAATCACCTTGATCACCTGGCCGATCTCCGCGCTCGACTGGCCAAGCTTGGTGACCGTGGCGTTGGTGTTCTCCGCCGTGCGTACCGCTTCGGTGGCCACGCGCGCGGCCTGGTTGGCGTTCTTGGCGATTTCTTTAATGCTGGCCGTCATTTCTTCCGTTGCCGTCGCCACCGTCTGCAGGTTCTTCGTCACCTGCTCGGCCGCCGCCGAAACCACGTTCGCCTGCGCCGAGGTCTCCTCAGCATTCGAGCTCATCTGGTGGCTCACCGCTGAAAGCTCCTCAGAAGAGCTAGCCAGCGCGTGCGAGTTCTGCCCAATGGAAAACATTGCGCCGCCGATTTTCTCCAGTGCCTTGTTGAGGGCGGTCCCCATTTGGCCTATCTCATCGTTACTATCCACTTGCAGGCGCTTCGAGAGATCTCCTTCTGACACGTGGCCGAGGACTCCTACCGTAAGGCCCAGCGGCGTCAAAATGCCCACGGCAATCGCCCAACTCAGCAGCGAGACGGCGATAATGATGATGATCCCAACGACCATCAGAATCAGCGTCCGCGAAGACACCGTGCTCGCGGCATTAACCTCCATCCCCTTATTCCAGGATTGGGCTTCCTGAACGGCCTGATTGACCGCGCTCAGGTGAGTCTGAAAAAGCGGAAGCATTTGGGTTTGGAGCAGCGCCTCAGCCTTCTTCGCGTCTCCATTTTCCATCATGGGGATATACTGTTTTTCCGCAAGATCCAGCCACTGTTGGGCCGGCTGATAGGCCGTGACAGTCATCAGCTCCTTCAATTTGCCGTCAGGCAGGTTCTTAACGTAGAAATCGTGTTGGGTGTCAAAGCTCTGCCTGTCCTGGCGGAACTCGCCCGCCATTGACTGAATAGCGGATTTATCCTGACTCAAGGCCATCCGGTAAAGCTCCAGCCGTGGCTGCAAGAGAAACTCCGCCGGCGGCACAAGGTCCGCCACGGCGTCGTTACCAAGAGTGATCTGCTTGTACATCGCGCTGTTGATTTTCACCGTGTTGAGAGTGCTATAAGCAATTGCGCCGAAAATCACCATTCCCGTCACGAACGCCCCCACCAGCAGCCACAACTTTGACTTCACCGTGATGTGTTTCAGGCTAGGCATCTTGCACCTCTTTTCAGATTTTTTGTCAGGGCATGGCTTTAGCCATGCCGTAAACGTGGCCTCCCTCACCCCCGTCCCCTCTCCCTCAGGAGAGGGGGGACCGCGAAGCGGTGGGTGAGGGCTTTCGTGGCACGGCTGAAGCCGTGCCCTTACCGCTGTTAAACGACTTAACCATAGTAATTCTAGACGGGCGCTGAAAAGTTTGAAAGTATGCCATTCTGAAGAACTGCAAGCGGCG
>JBOGJX010000505.1:0-3443 GCA_050745285.1 Terriglobia bacterium | reverse complement strand
GGTTCGGTCAAGTCTTCCAGGAACTTTTGCAAACGATGATCCAGGGCTTTCAACGCTTCGGGTGTCATGCGTTCGACTATAGCAGATACCCAATGAAGCTACAACACTACTTAACCTGGTATTACTAAGGGGCAACGGGAAATGCGGAAACTGAAATTGCCCCGGCAGGAGGCAGCTCAGATTGTCGGAGGGCCGGGATTTCAGGCCATGGGCGGAGGTATGGCAGGACGGGGTTTTGCGCCGAGCTACCTGCGGCATTGTCGCCATGACGGTGACCTCCCTGATGCAGCGGTGTGGAACCAGGCGCGCTTCTGGAACCGCGCCTCGGGCGGAAGCTCACGTGCCTCTTTCCAAGCCTTGTAAAACAGCGCGATGGAGCCCGGTGCGCGAGCCGCGTAGTGATTGTTATAGTGGGCGTAAACAACCTCGCTGCGGTGGAGGAATTGGCGGACGTAGCGGACCCAGGTTTGGGTTTCGGGCTCACGATTGACGATGATTTTGTCCCAAGTTTTCGTCTTCTGCTCGATGCCTTTGCGGTCGCCGATCCAGCGAACGTAAGTGAAATCTGCCGTCAGCACGTCTAGGTTTTCCGCGAGCTGGGTGATTGTGGGCATCCAGACCTGATCGACCAGGGCGAGGGCAACACCGTGTGCACGGAGCAGATCGAGAAGCGGCTGCGCGAGCCAATTTTTGTTGCGGACCTCGACGGCGTAGCGGTGGCTTCGCGGCAGGCATTCAAGAAAGGGGAAGAGGCGCTCCAAAAAGGAATCACAACTCGGCATCACTTCCTGACCGAAGTAGGGAAACTGGAGCAGTAGCGGACCGAGCTTATCGCCAAGCAGCTCCATAACGCCCAGAAACTCGCCGGTCTCCCGTTCGCAATCCACCAACAGTTTCTTGTGAGTAATGTCACCGGGGAATTTCGCGGCGAAGATGAAGCCAGGCGGCGTGCGGTCTCGCCATCCCTGGACGATTTTCCGTGAAGGAATGCGGTAGTACGTGGTATCAATCTCTACCGTGCCGAAATGCGTCGCATAAATGGGCAGGAAGTCGGCGGGCGGCGTGCCGGGCGGGTAGAACGGTCCCACCCAACTCTCTGCACTCCAACTGGACGTGCCGAGGTGCAAGTTTGGAATCGGATCAAAATCCATGGGCGTTACGCTACATGAACCAACACTTCACCGCGCTCCCGATGGGTCGGCTTTGCGGTAATTTCAACGTCCTGCCCGAGACCGGTGAGAAAATCCATGGGGCGTTCGACGGAAAACGCTCCGGACTGCCCGCGCATGAGCGCAGAGACATGCGGCTGCTTGATGCCGAGGATTTTACCCGCCTGTGTCTGCGTGAGGCCGCGCTGCTTGATCAGGCGGTAGATGCGTAGCGTCAGTTGCGCCTTGAGCTGCTCGTGTTCGGCATTCGGAAATCGCTGGTCGCCAAAGGCGTTGCCGCTGCTCTTATCTAATCCGGACTTTCCCATTCTTCTGCATGGTCAGTTTTACCTTCATCTGTACTCTTGTTCTGCCGCTGCCAGTCGTTCTCCCCGGCGATCCTCTCCACCTGATGGGCTTGATTCCGCTCTCCACCATACGACGATACGTTTTTCTGGACAGTGTGTCGAGGCTCTCAGCCTGCGAAGCAGGCGCGCCGAACTGGATCACAACGAAAAGGCCCGATTTGGACAATTGCCTGAACTGATTTAGAATAGAGTTGTTATGGCAGAGAACGTCAGCGAGCAAAGGTCGGCCAAGCTGGAAGTGCTTATGAAACACTGGTTCACGCCGGAGGGCAAATCCGAGCGTGTGGCCAAGGCCCTTGCCGCGCTCCATCGCGAGCAGCCCATCAAGCTCTCCCCAGAAGATTGGAAATGGGTGGCAGAAGACGCTGATCTCGCGGATCAGTCCTGAGCATGGCGTCGTCGGCGCTCCCCCACCTTCCCAGCCACAGTTTCATCTTCATCGACGCGAACATTTTCATATACGGACTGAGCGGCCAATCTGCACAATCGGCGCAATTCCTCGAACGGTGCCTTCATGAGGAGGTCACCGGAATTACTCTGTTCGAGACGGTCAACGAGGTGACGCACCGGTTTATGCTGGCGGAAGCTCTGGCAAAGGGTTTAATTGGCCGCGGGGTAGCAAAACGTCTGCGCGAGCAATTCCGGCTGATCCCGCAGCTTGCAGATTACTGGATAAATGTGGAACGTCTACTCGCGCTTAATTTGCTCTTCGTCCCGGTCAACGAGGGAATTCTAAGGGCCGCACAATCCGAAAGGCAAGCCTTTGGACTTCTTACGAATGACTCGATGATCGTTTCCTGCATGCGCGAATACGGCGTCTCCTCCCTAGCCACGAATGACGCCGATTTCGAGCGCGTGGCTGGCATCACAGTTTTCAGGCCGGGCGACCTCCCTTCGTGAGAATGGTCTGGCGTTCGGCTGACTCGAGGTTCTTCTCCTGCCCCCATTAGGGATGCTCCCTCTCAGCCTGCGACAGCAGGCGCTCCATTGTGGTCGACGGTCCGCCAATCGTCAATTCAACGGAACTATTTCCACAAATCCACCGGAACGACTACAGGTATCTTTCTACAGGAAGAAGACTACAGGGGAAGGCCCTAGCTCGTTGAATCTGCAAGGATTAATGGCAACACGCGGACCTAAATTCCCGATGAAACGGACCTAAATCCCCGTTCGTGCGGACCTAAAACCCCGTCGCGGAAGTTGCATCTGGTTGGAAATGCTAGGGCGGTAGCGGACCTACTTTCCTGTGGAAAAGATCAGGTATCCAATGATTTTTTCACAGCGGAAATCGCGGGATTTCTCTTCGAGGAACGGAGCACGAGGGTCTGCCGATCGGTGGAAATTCCGGCAGGGCACTCCGGCCAGAGCACCTTTATTTCGGAAAGCCAATGGTTCAGCTTTCGACGGAAGAAGCGGTCGGCGCAATACTCGCGGATGCCGAGTTGGTCGCCAAGACCGCCTGACGTAAACAGGGGAATCCTGACGGAGTGCCCGTTTAGCGACCAAGTCTTCCAGACGAGCCACAGGTAGAGGTCGAGCACGCCGGGAGCGTTCGCGAGCGTTGAAACAACCTCACGTTCGACCGGAATTGGATGTTTATCAATCTCATCGTAGAACGCCTCGCTGAGGACTACAGAATTCTCGGTGGCTGCCGTAGCGCGGGGCTCGGTTTCAGACTTGTGAAACCAGAGGTGGACGCGATCAAAAAAATGAAACCTAGCCCAATCAACGACAAGACTGCCGCTCGTTTGGTCATTCATTCCGAAAAAGATCGTAGCGGCAAATATGCGATGGAAGCCTTGCATGATACGGTGATAACGCTTGCCGTCTTTGAAGAGGTGGAAGAAATCGAGGACCTCGGAGGCTGCGCCGAATCGGACAACGCGGTTGCGCTGGCGGACCGCCATGGTCGCTACCCAGATCGGGA
>JBOGJX010000504.1:0-2592 GCA_050745285.1 Terriglobia bacterium | reverse complement strand
GGCTGAAGCCGTGCCACGACTACTGCTAAACCGACTTAACATAGTAATGCTAGACGCCTCCCGAGTGGCGCAGCGGCCGCTCTAGATGGAGGCGACACACGGACTCTAAGCCGCTACGAGCGCTCGGTTTTCAAGTCTCGCATTCTCATTTATTTTCCGCAGCGCCTCGATTGTGATATGCTGCCCGTGCAGAGCGGGTGTTAGGGAGGCCGTCATTCGATCATCAGGCGATCATGAGACGATGAACGGTGATGAACGGCTCGTGTCCACTGCGGCCGGCAAAATAGATGAAACCAGTTCCAGCCCCGATGACAATCCGGGACGTGGCGCGCCAAGCGGGCGTGGGTGTTGGTACCGTCTCCCGCGTGCTGAATGAGGGCGCCAACGTCAGCCCGGCGATGCGCAACCGCGTGCAGGCCGCGATGAAGAGGATGGATTTCCGTCCTCACGCCCAGGCGCGGCGCATCCTGCAGCGGCGTTCGGGGATGGTGTGCTTTCTCCTGAGCAATCGCGTTTTCATGCATTCATTTCACGCCCGCATTCTGCAAGGGGTGGAGAACTGCGCGAGCGCGCTCAAGCAACACGTGATCTATGCGGTCGCCCACTATGATCCGGCCACACCCCCTGGCCGCATTTCCTTGCCTCCCATTCTGCAGGAGAGGGGCTGGGTGGACGGCCTGATCCTGACGGGCTTGGTTTACGGAAATTTTTTGCAGCGTATCCAGTCACTCCATATTCCCTTCGTGGCGCTGGGAAATAATGTCGTAACCAGCGATGGCGCGGGAGATTTTGACCTGGTCGGTTTCGATGAGTATAAGGGTACGCAGGAAGCGACCCGGTATCTTATTGGCCTAGGTCATCGGCGGATCGTGTTTGTCGGCGATGTTTCCTTCCCATGGTTCAAGCAGCGCTACCAGGGATACTTGACGGCCATGCGCTCGCACAAGCTCAAGCCGTTCGGGCTGACTTCACGAGGCGGCGATGACTTCCCGGAGTATGGCGAAGCGGCCGTCTCCCGCCTTCTGGCCAGCCGCCCACGCGCGACCGCCGTTGTGGCGGGCAATGATGAGATTGCTTACGGCCTGTGGCGGGGGCTGCTTCGCAATGGCCTGACGGTGCCTGGGCACGTCAGCTTGGTGGGATTTGATGATCGCGAAGAGGCTAAGCTGATGGACCCGCCCCTCACCACGGTTCGAGTCCACAAAGAGGAGATCGGCGATGCGCTCATGCGGCTGCTCCTCGATAAGCTGCGACACCCAGGGCCGCCGTATACCAAGCGTATTCTCTCGACCGAACTTGTGACGCGGGAAAGCGTCAAGCCCTTATGAGGTTAGAGGTGACAGGTGTCAGGTGTCAGGGAGCGGTTTTCCAGGGTGGCACACATCGCACAAGGCGCGATGTTAGCGCCACCCGCCCTTCATGTTGCTATGCGGCGCCCGCAAGGCATGAATATAGCGTAGGGGCGCTGCTTGGCGTGCCCCTACCGCAAGACGCCGTGCAGCCCGCGCATTTTCAACATCGAGTCCGGCTGTTTTCATGGGCGTTTCCAGTTTCTGATTTCTGATTTTCGAAAGGAGCAACACATGCGCACCACCTGCACCCGGCGGAAATTCCTGGGCGCTTCGCTACTCGCGGGGCCGCTGCTGGGCTTGGCATCAAATCTAAATGCAAAACCGGGAGGGCGTATGCCTTTCAAGCTGGGAATCATTACTGACGAAATCACGGAGGACCTGGACCAGGCTCTGGCTTTCATCTCCAATTACCGCCTGCATCATTGCGAATTAAGAGACATCTGGGGCAAGAACATCATGAACCTTTCGCGCCCGGACCTCGAGCGCGCCAAGCGCCTGATCGCGGATTACGGCTCACAGGTGAGCGACATCGGCTCGCCCGTCTTCAAGTGGAATTTGCCGGAAGCGCCGGCGCGCCCGGCGCAGCGCGACGAATTTGGGGCTCACTTCACCGATCAGGATAGCGACAAACTGCTGATGCAGTCCTTCGATATCGCCCACTTCTTTGGCGCCCCAAAGGTGCGCGTCTTCAGTTTTTGGCGCGTGCAGGATCCCGAAAAGGCGTACCCTTACGTGCGCGACCGCCTTGCCAAAGCGGCAGAAACCGCAGGGAAGAACGGCATCCTACTGGTTCTAGAAAATGAGCACGAGTGCAACGTTGGAACGGGAAAGGAACTGGGGCGCATTTTGAAGGACGTCAATTCGCCCCATCTGCGCGGCAACTGGGATCCCGGCAACGCCGTGATGCTGGGCGAAGTGCCTTATCCGGATGGCTATCGCCACGTGGAAGGTCTGTTCGACCATATGCACATCAAGGACGTGATGAAGGACCCGCAAACCGGGCGGCTGCGGTGGGCTCCTGTGGGCGGAGGGTTCATCGACTGGAAGGGGCAGCTCCAGGCGGTCCTGGCCCACCACTACGACAACACGATGTCGCTCGAGACCCATTACCGGCGGCCCGACGGGAACCGCGTCGAGAGCACGCGCGAATCATTGCTTGGGCTTCTGAAAATCATACACGAGGTCACAGCCTGAATAGGGAACCAGGTGTAGCGCAGAGTTTTGCCTTTAAAACTCTGCG
>JBOGJX010000503.1:0-3237 GCA_050745285.1 Terriglobia bacterium | reverse complement strand
CGATAATCCTGAGATCTCATTTTACAACAAGAAGAATGATTTGATAGGGCGCTACAACACTAAGGGCCGGCAGTGGCGGCCCCAGGGGAAACCGGAGAAGGTTAATATTCACGACTTTATCGATCCGGAAGAGTCCAAGGCGATCCCTTATGGGATTTATGATTTGGCCCGCAACCAAGGATGGGTCAATGTCGGGTGCGATCATGATACCGCCAGCTTCGCGGTGGCCAGTATCCGTCGCTGGTGGCGCTCCATGGGGAGTGAACCGTACCCTCAAGCCCGGCATCTTTTGATTTGTGCAGACAGCGGCGGCAGCAACGGATATCGGATTCGACTGTGGAAGTATGAGCTGCAGTCGTTTGGGGATGAAGCCGATTTGGAAATCGTGGTGTGTCATGTTCCGCCAGGTACGAGCAAGTGGAATAAGATCGAGCACCGTCTCTTTTCGCATATCAGCATGAACCGGCGTGGGCGGCCCTTGGTCAGCCACGAAGTCGTTGTGAAATTGATTGGAGCAACCATGACCAAAACCGGATTAAGAGTCAGAGCCAAATTGGACAAGCGCCGGTACCCTTTGAAAATCAAAATCACGGACGACCAGATGCGCTCCCTAAATAGTGAGCCCCACCAATTTCATGGCGAATGGAACTATACCATCAGGCCCAGAAAGCAAAAGCTTAAGCAATAGAGTTGTTCAAGTTATTTTGCGGAGGCTCCTAAGCTACTCCGAAGAGTGGAATGGGCGCCGTGGGCTGGATCAGGACAATGCCGTAAAAAATCAGGTCCCATAAGGTTAGGACTCTTCGAAGCTGCGGCGCAGCCAGGGGTGCTGATGGCGCGGAATTTTCAGCCATGAGTCGGTTTGGCAGGTTTTTGAAAAGGTTTTTTGGCTGTCATTCTGAGCGAAGATCCACTGAGCCTTTGCCCAGCCACTTTGCAGGAAAATCGTACCGCCGTCCCGGCAGCCTGTGCGGGCAAGTTGCCGACGCTACGGCTATTTTCGTGGCAGACTCCATGCGCCAGCGGCGCACCACTTGGCATGAAAATAGCGATTCCCCGAGCACGATGCGCGCCCTTTCCCGGGCGAGCGCCGCCCGCCCCTACAAGGAAGACCCATCAAGGGAGCAGAAGCGCCCGGCACACTTTTTCAAATGCCCGGATAATATCGTCCTCATCGCTCTCCATCAAAGACGATGGGATCGCCAAAATGATGCTGCGTTCAAAGAGGCTATCGGCCGCAGGACAAGCTCCCTTCGCGTATTGCATCTTTGAGCCGGCGTTGTCCTTCAAGTTCCAGGGAAAGCCACGGCCATCGACGCTGCGCTGGCTCACCAGGCTGGTGATGTTGTAGTAAAGATGAAAGCCCCACTCGGTCATCACAACATTGGAGACGCCCTGCGGAGAGGTCACAATCCCCTCCGCCCTGAGTGCGTGATTTATACGCTTCGCGGTTTCCGAATCAGCATACGTGGTAATCAGGAAGCAGCCGGTATCCCCTTTGGGATCTATGATTCTCCGCAATCCGATTCGAGGAAACTGTTCCAGAGCTTTGCGAATCCGGTACTTGCTCCGATGCATACTTTCGATAATTTGGGGAAGCTTCTTGAGTTGCACGTGCAGCAACGCGCCGCGAAGCTCATCGAGGCGGTAACCGTGCCCCCAAAGGCAAAGATCCGGGTCGTTGAAGATGAGTCGCCCTTGATCGTCGCGGGCATATCCCAGATCATGGCAAGCGAAAGCGCGGCGATAAAGCCGCAGATCGTTCGTGACCACGCAGCCGCCTTCGCCCGAGGTCATATTCTTATTCATCTGAAAGCTGAAGGTGGCGATGTCGCCAAAGGTTCCAACCCTTTTTCCTTCCACGCTGCCGGCATTGCACTGGGCGCAGTCTTCCACAAGGAACAGCTTATGCCGGCGCGCCACTTCTTTGATCGCCTTGATATCCGCTGGCGCGCCGCTCATGTGAACTACGATGATCCCTGTGGTGCGGCTAGTAATCTGGCCTCGGACCGCAAGAGGATCGAGGCAGAACGTGTCGTCAATATCAGCCAGCACCGGAATGGCCCCATGATTGACGACTGCCGCCGCCACGGAGACCCACATATAAGCCGGGACAATCACCTCCTGTCCGGGGCCAACGCCCAGCGCTGAAAGCGCAACATGCAAGGCGCCTGTCCCACTGCTCACTGCGACCGCATGGGACACTCCGACAAATTCCGCGAACTCGGCCTCAAACGCCTCGACCTCTTTTTGCAAGTCGACGCCGTAATAACGAAACAGTGACCGGCTTCGCATCAGCCGGACGACAGCTTCAACTTCCTCCTCACCCATGTGGTGAATGCCGGGGAATTCAAGCGGTAACGGCCTGGTTCGAACCGGCTTTCCTCCCCGAATTGCTAATTGACCTTCGGCAGATCGTTCATCTTGAACGGCCGACTCCGCTTCGTGCTCCATGTGAACTCCTTGCGCTTGTGTCGTGCGAATTTACGCCACTCTAAGCATGATTGTTCTCGTTTGGGGCAAAAGCTAAATAGGCGCCCCATTTTCGCTCTCATATCCCATCATTTCGCGGTCCTGTTTCCCACAGGCAAGCCGACACCGCAGGACAGGCCTGACCTCCACCGCCCCAATGGAGCAACCCGCAACAGAGCAGGCCCTTTGCCGTCATCCAGAGGCTCCCTCCGCCATACGCTCGTCAGGAAGAGAATAGTCGGATTGGCCTACCTCATATTAAACCACTGAATTAAACTATTTACCTTCTTAATTGCCCAAAGTCAAGCGATAAACGTCTATAAGTTAATTATTATGGCGATTATGAGATGCCTGCATTGATATTTAGATCAGTATTGAATAAACGCCTTGACAACTGAGGTCCGCAGTAATAGAGTCTGCTTGTTGCAACCATTTGAAGCCCGCGGGCGAAAGCCCAAAGTCAGGCGAGCGCGAAAGTTCTCGTTAAGAACGTTATTCCGGACCAACAGAGTAGTGGGCCTAACAACGTTGGTAATGGGGAGGTGGGCAGCGACTGGGGTCCACGCATCGTGCAGTTAGCGCTGAAGTTCATTTTCTAACTCCAGGGGGCTCGGCTATGCCGCATCGTGTTGTGTGGAGTTTCATTCTCACCTTGGCGCTTACCGCCTCTGCTTTAGGCGCGCCTCTGATGGTAGGCGTCGCCCGGGTTGATATTACGCCGCCTCCGGGGCTACCCATGTACGGGTATTTCCCCCGAATCAAGAA
>JBOGJX010000502.1:0-7205 GCA_050745285.1 Terriglobia bacterium | reverse complement strand
ATCGCCTCTTGCTGCGCAGAAACATCGTCAGCGCGCATCCTGACAAATTCCCTCAGCACTTGTAAAGAGGGTAGGTCGGCACTACAACGCTTCGCCGAAAACGTGGGTTGATCGCAAAGGAGTTACTCCGGCCGTGAGGCCAGTGCGCCCTCAAAAAACCAGCCGCGCTGCGAAAGTTGGGCTAGGAATGTAAACGGCCATCAACCCACTATAAATCCTCCATTGCGATGATGCGGCCGGGTGCGCCGATACGCTTGAAGAGCGGGCTGCTGGGGCGGTCCGTGATAATCACAGGGAATCCCTCAATCGAGCCGACATTGAACAATGAGACCGATGAGACCGATGAGAACACTTCAACGCTGCCATCCGTGCCGGGTGTAGGTTCAATAATGGCTAACGCTTCGAGTACCTGATAAACGATGTCCGCCGCGGGGGCCATGGGTGTTTCCAGGCCGCCGCCGATAAACTTCAGAAGCGATCCACCGGCACAGACTTCCCAGGCGATGCAAGCGCAAAGCTCCACCGCCCGCTCAAAGCGACCGAGAACGGCCGCGCTCAGCGGCGCGCTCACGTGAGCGTCGAAGAAAATGGTGAGGCGCGTTTCCTCCTCGCGGGTAAACTCGCGCACCTTAAGCTGCTGCGATTTGGCCGTGGCTTTCCAGTCTACATGTCTTGCGGAGTCGCCTATCTGATAGTCCCGTAGGGCATACAGGTCGCACCCTCGCCCTTTGATCTGGCTCTCCATTTCACCGCGAACTTGAGGAAGAATGCTCATAGATTTTCCGGCCGGCTTTACGGATGGCAGCACCAGAACCTCGTGGCCCGCGGGTATGGTGCACTTGCGCCGGAGGATGCTGAAGGGAAATTTTGAACTCACCTGAAATGGGGATTGGCGATAGCGCCCGCGGCGCGGGAATCGCAGATCCACGCGCTCGGTCACTAAACCCTGAGGGGAAATATAGGGCGCATAGACAGGCCGGGTGAGGATGTTGCCTGCGGCCTTGGCCTCCGGCTGCCCACTCGCTCCCTGGGAGCGTTTTCCGACACGCTTCCCGATGCCATCGCGCGACGTGACGGTGAGCGAGTAAGACGGGAAGATGCGCTTCTTGTTCCGCATCGTGACCTGCGCTTGGACGGACTCGAAGGCAAAGACGTGCTCGGGAAGAACGAGGCCAAGGTCTATGCCGGAGAGCACGGTCTTCGAAAGAATGCTGGAAGCGAGAATCCCGGCCAGCAAAATGGCGAGGATGATGAAAAGCAGATTGTTCCCGGTGTTGAGCGACGCGATGGCGATTAGCACGATGATGACAAAGTACACGCCCCCCTCGCGGGTCAACTCGTATTCAACACGCGTTCCGCGCCCGCCAAACCCGCTCCTGCGGGCAAGGTATGGCACCACTTGGAAGGCCACGAAGGCCGCGAGCAATAGGGACAGCGCCGCGAATGCTACCCCGAGGTCATAGTGGCCATCTCCATTGAGATGCGTGGCGTAAAGCGCGAAGCAGAACGAAGTAGCCAAAGCTGCGATGGCGGCGGCAAAGCGCCGCCAAGCGGTAGGCTGGGCGGGCACGAGCTCGCCCGCGTGACCGGACTGCAGATTCTGTTTTGCTCGTAGGGGCGCTGCTTGCTGCGCCCTGGGCGGGGCAAGCGCCGCCCCTACCGTGAGGCCACTCGATTCGTCCATCATATTCCGGCGATCACGGGCCACCACAACCGCCTTTCATTTGAATCCGGCTGAACGGAATTTCTATAACGGTACAGGCACTTCGTCAAGAATCTCGCGCAGGATGGCGTCCGTGCGGGCCCCAGCGCTAAGCGGCGAGGCAACCCGCGAGCTCACCATGCAGCGGTGGGCAAACACCGGAATGGCAAGGCTTTTGAAGTCATCGGGGATGCAGTAGGCGCGTCCTTCGAGCAGCGCCATCGCTTGCGCGGCGCGGTAAAGGGACATGGAGCCGCGCGGGCTTACACCAAGCCTCAGTTGTTCGTGATGGCGTGTGCGCTCGACGAGTGCGACCAAATAATTCAACAGCTCTTCGTCGACGGACACCCGCCGCACCGCCTGCTGAATGCCGATCGCTTCCTCTGCGGTCATCACCGGCTCCATCGCATCGAGCGGCTCCGCGAGCGCCGCGCCGCGCAGGATTTCCTTTTCGCTTTCGGCGGATGGGTAGCCGATCTCGACGCGCATGAGGAAGCGGTCCAATTGCGACTCGGGAATGGGAAACGTGCCGTGGTGCTCCACGGGATTTTGGGTCGCGATCACCATGAAGGGTTGGGGCAGCGGGTGCGTGTGGTTGTCAACGGTCACCTGGGTTTCGTTCATGGCCTCGAGCAGCGAGCTTTGCGTCTTGGGGGTGGTGCGATTGATCTCATCAGCAAGCACGATCTCGGCAAAAATGGGGCCCGGCCGGAACTCAAACTGCTGGCTCTTCGGGTTGAAGACGCTCACGCCGATGACGTCTGAGGGCAGCATGTCCGAGGTGAATTGGATGCGCTGAAATGTGCAACTGAAGGAGCGGGCGAGGGCGCGGGCCAAGGTTGTCTTCCCCACCCCGGGCACGTCTTCAATCAGCAGGTGGCCGCGCGCAAACAGGGCGACAAGCGAGAGCCGGATGACTTCATCCTTGCCCCGGATTACGGTCCCGATGGATCTCTGAAGGCGGGAAAGCAGATGGCGCGCAGCGGCGGTTTGAGGCTCGATCTCCAGCTTGGATATTGTTGCCATAGCGAATCCTTTGGCCTCTTAATAGTGGGCCTGTTTGATGTAGGGGTGGCTTTATGCCGCCACCAATGGCGGGTTAAACCCGCCGCTACACCTCAAACCGACCCACTCCGGGCCTTTTGGCACTCTGGACCGGAAGCGCAAAATCTGCTATTTTTCTAACTGGCAGCGCCTCACGAGGGCTGGTTGGCGAAGCGGCCGGCAAATCCCTTTCCATCCGGGCGATTAACTCAGCGGTAGAGTGCTATCCTCACACGGTAGAAGTCACAGGTTCGAATCCTGTATCGCCCACCATTGAATTATGAGTTAACTCCACTCAAAGTATATCGGCAGTCCGGGCAGGATGCTGAAGAATCTGCCAGTGTGTGATGCGGGTGTACGACATAGAAGTTAGGGGCACAGAAGGCGAATGTGGCCCCGCGAGGGGCCAGCCCATGAATAGCCGTAGGTGCAACCTACGGACAATAAGCGGCAAAACCCGACCAACCCCGGAGGGGTTGACCGTGCCAAGGGTCGTCGGGCCCTTGCAGGGCCGACAGGGTTTCCCGGCATCGCCATCCGCGTCCGTAGGTTGCACCTACGGCTACGCACGGTGTCCCGCTTCGCGGGACTGCTGCCGTCACTGGATCTGGTGTACCCGCTACGCAAGGACGGACGCAGGAAATCAAGCAAAACCCTAAACCCCAACTTCTATGTCGCGCACCCTGTGATGCCGCCCCCCTGTTTGTTGCTACACGCTCTGTGATAACATGCCCCATTCATGCGAGCGCCGGACGCCTACATCCGTTGGATCAACGACCACTTGGGTTTTAATCCCCGCAGCCAAGCGAACTCGGACGCACTTTCGGATTTCGTCGTTTCGGACCTAAGGATCTGTTAGACAATAACGTTTCCATTCCCTTGCTTCCGGGGATAGATTTCGTAGTTCCAGTCGCCATGAAAATTATCCGGTCGCAACTTCACCTGGGCGAGCTCTCGGTCGGAGACCTTGGTTCCGGCCGGGTAAGTGTGGGTGTCCAGTTCGGAACGAACCTTCAAGCCTTTTCGGGTCGTGGTGGCGGCGATCAGACTGACGATCACCTGAAAACTGAGCAGCGGCTTGCCGCGCCAGTTCTGCGTAATAAAACTGAAGAGCCGGTGTTCGAGCTTGTTCCATTGGCTGGTTCCGGGCGGGAAGTGGCAGACCGCGAGGCGCAATCCCGTCTCATCCGCCAGCTTTTGCAGTTCGACTTTCCACAGCCGCACCCGCGCACCGTTGCTGCGCCCGGCATCGGCGGTCAGCAGCAGCCGCTTGGCTTGCGGGTAATTCGGCTGTCCCATGGTTTGCCACCAGCGCCGGATACTCTGGACGGCAAAGGCCGCCGTATCATGATCCACCCTCACGTTCACCCATCCCGTGTTCTGCCCCAGATCGTAGACCCCGTAGGGCGTGGCGCGTCCCAACTCCGGGATCAAGAAGTCATGCACCCGTACTTTTTCCGCCTTTCCTTTCCGACGCAGTTCCCGCCCTCCATTCTTAAAGTCGCCCACCCGTTCCTTCTTCTTGGTGTCCACCGAGATCACGGGCTGCTCGCCCCTCAAATAGCGTTGCACCTTGCGGTTCAGGTATTCAAATTGGGCGTTCCGGTCCGGGTGGCCCGCTCCTTCTTTCGTCTTCCGATTGGCCTGCAGACTGTACCCCAGTTCGCGCCACAACTCGGCCACGGTCGGATAGCTGACCGGGTGTCCCATCTTCCTCAGTTCCTCCGCCATCTTCCGAACGCTCTTCGAGGTCCAACGCAAGGGGGATTGCGGATCGCCGTGGGGGCCGGGTCCATGACCCAAAAGGAGCGACAAGTAAACCAGGTTTCTCAAGAGATTGACAGACTCGCCGGCGAAATCGCCCGCCAACAAGGATCGAGCTTAGCTGCTGAGCGTAGCACGATGAATGGCGCAAGGACCGTGGACTTGGAGAACCTATTAAGCCGTTGCAGTCCAGAGACCCTGATGACCATTCGAAATGCTTTCGACAATATGGCGGAACGGCAGGGGCGATCATCGCCCAGCGCACCCGATCCTGATAACCGTCTCGCGCATGTCGATAATCTTGATCGCCATTACGCCGCCGAAGTCATATCGAAACTTGAACGAATAGTTCGACTCGTTTCCACACTTGAGCCCGTGGAGTCGGGCGAGAATTCTGCCTCGGCAGTTAAGGGGTACTTCGCGGAGGTCCACAACTGCTTCCTGTATGGTTTCCATGTGGCCTGTGCAGTCTTATGTCGCGCTCTCCTAGAGGTCGCCCTCGAGGAAAGATTGGCACCACGGCGCGGGCCGCGAGCTTCGAAACCTAGTAACCAGCTAGCCGCGAAGGAGCGGGCTAGTACATCGTTTTGGTAGTTGCTTATATTATGGATTGTGTGATCACGCCCTTTGGAATCAGGTTGTTGTGATTTCAAGGGGGCGTCCTAAAGCCCCGAGTAATGCAAAGAACTATCTGTACGATGTACTAGGTCAAAGATACTTACCCGGCTGGATCAAGCGAAAGCCAAAGGGATTCTCGACGAAAGCAGAGTGACGGCAGGCGAAAGGGTAAAGGATGCCGGGGACGCTGCCATTCATCGACATGACGACTTTCAGTCGGGTTACGACACGGACGATAAAATTTGGAACCTCGTTGTTGAGACCCGTTTGCTGCTCGAAGACCTTTATCGACCGGCCCCCGATCACCAACGCTGAGATCATGACGCTGTATTGGTCTCTTTGCGTCATCCCGCCCGATACGGAATTTCCGAGCGACTTATTGGGACCGTCGCCGCGTTGCACAAACGCAGGCAGTCCCTCGCGAACAAGGGTCCCCTTTCGTAGTGTGCCGCAGGGCCGACGACAATCTTTTTGAGCGCCCCGGCCGCGACGACTTCCCAATCGAATTCCCTATACTTAATTAGCGAGTACGCGCGGGCTCTCAACTTCAAGTTGGGAGGTTGTTTGTCCGCGCCGTAGTATTGCAAGAATCTGTACTCCCTCTCGTTGGCATAGGCCGCATGCTTGAAAAATAGCGCAGCCCGCAACAAGTACAAGGTGAGCCATGTATATAGGTCGGCCTTCTGCATTGCGCTAACACCGCATTGCAATATTAGGTCCAGGTCGACCGTCCTAAGGTAGCACCCGATAATCTGATCGAGTAGCGCATCGAGCCTATTGTCTTCGTACGTGATGTGGTATGCCTCTGTGTTTACGGTCGGCGGCTGAGTGAACGCATTTTCGAAGACGTTGGCATCAAACCCGACTGCATATCCGCGTCCGTTGTCGGCATAAGCGCGCCACTGCCCCAGATCATCTCCGCACGAGCTGAAAGAACATATGTAATAGTGCCCGGACCTTTCAGCCCCAACGTGGCTGAAAAAGGTATCTAATCCTTGGGCGAACTGCTTGGTCTCCGGCGCGCCATTGGCCACCCTCCGTTCAAGGACGCTTATGCCATGACTGAGGCCGTGACGCAACTCGGAGGGATCGTTGAGGCTGAAAATATCGGTGAGCCAAATCTTACCTGTTCCCAAAATTCCACTCAAGCCACGATCATTTGTGTAGTGATAGATTACCGGCGGGGGCTTGCTCGGCAAGGTCTTCACGAATGCCGCAACGATCTGCTCGGCCTCGCTCCTAAACCTTCCAAGCGCGAGCTCAATGGCAGATTGATTAGGGTGCTGAGAATTCATCTCTCGCTCACATCATCCGCCGCCCATGGTTAAACATCAGCGAAAAATTGTCAAAGTTGCCGAGCCAGCGTTTCGCGCATCCGATCAAAAAGCCATCGTCGCCTGTTCTCAATTTGATGGAAAGGTATCCCCACATAGGACCCGATGCGAACGATGATTCACGAGGATATACGCCCCTAACATACCACGTCAAGATTTGTGGATTCCGATGATGGTGATAGGTGATTCCGACGTGATCGTGATAAGTGTTTCCGGGGTCAAAATAACCACGATCGGAGCGAAGCGACGCTGGTGAAATTATAGTGCCGGAATTGACCGTAAAGGGTCAACTGGAATTTGGTTTGGGCTTCATCTTTTGATCCTTTCTTGTAGATATAAACCCGCCGTCGGCGCGGGCCAGAGCTAGGTCGCGGAACAGTTGCGGGGCGCGGGTGTAGAGCGCGGTGAATCCGTCCCGGCAAGCCTTCTCAGCCAAAGCCCAGGCGAGAAAACTTTTCCCGATCCCGGTGGGACCCAACAGAAAGACATTCTGGCGCTGGCGGACCCAGGCCGAGTCCTGGACGAGGGAGCGCAGGAGCGAGCGGTCGAGGCGGCGTGGGGCGCGAAAGTCGATGTCCTCGACCGAAGCGCGATGGCGCAGTTTGGCTTGGGTGAGGCGGCGTTTTGAGTAAAGGCGTACAGGCGGGCAAAATCCAGGTAGCCGCGATCGAAGATGTAAAAGGCTCCGGGTTCGAGTTGGAGTTGGAGTTGATCGAGGGAGTTGACGTCGTGCACCGCGCCCG
>JBOGJX010000501.1:0-4305 GCA_050745285.1 Terriglobia bacterium | reverse complement strand
ATTCCGCTGTTGGCATCGCAACTTTTCAGAAGGCCATGCCCTTCCGCTGTATTTTCATGGCTTTGCGGGTGTCGCCAAGCGACATGATCGACTGCTTGTCGCATTGAGAATAAAAGAAGATAGATTCTTCGCTACGCTCAGAATGACAGCCGGAAAGAGTTTGCAGCGATCTGTTAGAAATCAGCGACCTGTTAGAAAAAGGAGATGCGTTTATGAAAACGAAAAGCTTATTAGGCCTGGCGCTTGCGGTGCTCTTCCTGGTTTCGGCAATTCCGCTGCGAGCGCAAGACAGCACCCCCCAGGAACCGGAGCAGCAGAGCGCTCAGGCAGCGAGCAAGTCGAGCAAAACCCGGACGTTCAGAGGCGCCATTTTTGACAGCGAGTGCGCCAAAGCGGGATCACACCGCATGATGATGAAGAAGGAAGGCGCGAAAACTGCCAAAGAGTGCACGCTGAAATGCGTGCAAGCGGGCGGTCAATTCGTCCTTTACAACCGCGCCACCAAAAAGACCTATCAACTGGATGATCAGGACCAAGCTAAGCAATTCGCTGGGCAAAGAGTAAGAGTGACTGGCGCCTATGACCCCAGCACGCAGACGATTCATGTTGAGCACATCAGGCGGGGCTAGTTGGACCTTCTCCCGGAAGAGCTATACGGGCGAGCCTATGCTTCTGGAGAAGTTGTGCACCAGAATCTAACAAACCAAGAAAGGAGAAGCACGTCATGGCAGAAGTAAAACCAGCAACTCATATCCGGGTTTTAGCGGCAAGCACTCTCACGGGGGACAAAGTAGTCAATCTCCAAAAAGAAGATCTCGGTAAAATCGAGGATCTGATGATTGACTTGGAATCGGGACGAATTGCTTATGCAGTCCTTTCATTCGGCGGCTTCTTGGGGCTGGGCGACAAGCTGTTCGCGATCCCCTGGAGCGCGCTGAAGATAGATACCGTTGAAAAGCAGTTCATCCTGAACGTCAATAAAGAACTGCTTAAACAAGCGCCCGGTTTTGCCAAAGATCATTGGCCGAATATGCCGACCCTGCATGGGGCGCTGAAATCTTTTCCTATTACGGTTACAAGCCGTATTGGAATTAAGGGTTTCGCGAGCTTCACGGAAAGCTGCCCACGGATGCCCCAATTCGCCTGCAAAAGGGGCGCGGCATTGGTTCGTTTTCGGGCAGCTTTCATGTGACTCAACCCCGCACTGCGGAATATTTGGCATATCGAGGCGTCAACGATGATAAAGAAAGTCAAAGAAGGTTACAAAGTTCTCTCCGAGAAAACCGGCAAGAACTTGGGTGGTCCATATAAATCCAAGGCAGAGGCAAAAAAGCGGCTACAACAGGTGGAATACTTCAAGCGGAAGAAAGGATGAAGCGCCCTATGTCGATCTCACTTCTTGCGGCTTCACTTCACCTTCTGGATATCCATATTCGGGCGCCGCGCGAATCTCATCGGCGAAGCGCAAGATACGGAGGGTCAGGGCGCGGGCGCGAGTTTCTTAATTTCCTCGTCTTCTACAAGTAGATACTGCTCCTTTTCATATTCATAACCTTTAACGACTTCGGATTGCTCAACCATTCGATTGCAGGTCGGGCAAAACAGTGGCCTGCGGAGGCGTGTCCGGCAATGCCTGTGGACTTGACGAAGCTCAATCCCTTGGCTGCGGGCACCGGCATAACCGGGTGCGTTCCCCGGCCAGTTTATCTCTTGAAATGAGCGCGACCGGTTGCTATTCGTCGCACGAGCTGGAAGCCTTATGTCCGGCAAATTCTGCGTTATGCTCCTGCGCGTCCTTCTCTGCCTGCTCGTTTGCATCATCACCGGTTCTAACCGGCCCTTTCCAACCATCCATGCCGTGTATGACGTCGGAGCAAAATGCAAAACAAGAATGCACGGTTTTTCCTCCAAGTCCTTGTTGAATCGTGCCACAGGCACTCTGGAATACGGGAGCTTGCTCCCCCTTCGGCCCGGGCCCGGTTTCTGCGGCACCCTGGGGCATAGGCCGCCAAGGCGACCGCTCCTTACATACTCTTAGCTCAGTCACAAGCTGTGAATCGGGCGCAGTGCTCAGATCTAGCAGAAAATCACTGTATCTGCGTGCAGGGACTACGGAAGAAGCACGTCAGGGCTTGGTATCCGCTCGGTCGAAAGTGAGGCTCGGGCGGGGGGAGGCGACGTTCCCCTCCCTCCTTTCCCCCGGCACAGTTCCTCAGCCGAAGGCCGCGCATACGCGGCGCTGTTGTCCAGCGATTCATAGCCCAAAGCCGCCACTTGCTCCGCGGATCGCGCGGCCATTCCTGCTGAAACGCAACTGGCGTCATCGTGCTACTATGAGGCTCCGCGTGCCCTTGCCGGCTGGGAGGAACGAGACATGGGTGGCTTTCACCAGGATCACGATGACGAGGTGTCCGCGATGGAACCCGAACCGATGAAGCCGCGGCCCGCACAACGAGGTCCGCTGAAGATAAAAGCGCTTTTAGCCCCTCACTCGAAGGCGCTGGTGATTGCGCTCATCGCGGTCATCGGTGAGGCTATCGCGAGCCTGCTCGATCCTTGGCCGCTCAAAATTGTTTTGGATAACGTGTTAAAGGGAAAGCACACGCAAGGCTGGCTGAATAATCTTATCTTCTCGACGGTCGGCCACGATAAGCTGGCCATTTTAGAGTTGGCCGCTGTCGCCGTGCTGGTCATCGCCGCGTTTGGGGCCATCTGCTCCTACGTTGAAAAATACCTCATCACCAGCGTCAGCCAATGGATCATGCACGACCTCCGCCGCATGCTCTATTTCCACATCCAGCGGTTGTCCCTGGCCTACCACGATCAAAAGCAGACGGGCGATCTGATCAGCCGTGTTACGGGTGATATCGGCGCCATTCAGACTTTTATTGCATCGGGCTTGCTTGGGGTATTCATCAACTGCCTCACCATCGTGGGTATGGTGGCGGTCATGTTCTACATTAGCTGGCGTTTCACACTCATCGCGCTCTCTGTCGTGCCCGTGCTTGCTGCCGTTGTCTATACGTACACTCGCCGTATTAAAAAGACCTCGCGAGCCGTGAGGAAAAAACAAGGCGAAATTGTTTCAGTCATGGAAGAAGTTCTTAACTCGATTCGAGTCGTCAAAGCCTTCGCGCGCGAAGACTACGAGCAGCGGCGCCTGGAGGAAGAGAGCCTCGAAGGCGTTGACCTTGCTTTGCGCGCTCGGAGCCTCAAGGCCGAGCTTGCGCCTCTCGTCGCGGTGATCGTGGCCGTCGGCACTTGCCTGGTGCTATGGTTTGGCGGCCGCATGGCGCTGAGCGGCGCCCTTTCAGCGGGCTTACTGGTCGTTTTTATCATGTATCTGGCGAAGATGTACAAACCCATGCAGGCGCTCTCAAAAATGACAGACACTTATTCAAAGGCAGCCGTGGGGTACGAGCGCATTCAAGAGGTTCTCGCTACGGAAAGAGAACTTCAGGGCGCTCGCGGGGGAAGGCGCGCTCCGCGCTTCAGAGGCAACATCGAGTTTGAATCCGTCAACTTCGGCTACGCTGACGGCGCCCCGATTTTAACCGGCGTAAGCCTGAAGATTGAGCCGGGACAGGTCGCGGCGCTTGTGGGGCCCACCGGCGCCGGCAAGACGACCATCATCGGCCTGATCCCCCGCTTTTATGATCCTATCTCGGGAGCAGTGAAGATCGACGGCTTTGACGTGCGGCGATTCACGCTTAAATCACTCCGCCAGCAATTGAGTTTTGTGCTGCAGGATACCCTTCTGTTCCGCGCTCCCATCTGGCAAAACATCGCCTATGGAAAACCGGAGGCGAGCCGGGCTGAAATTCTCCGCGCCGCAGAGCAGGCCAATGCCAGCGAATTCATCGAAAAGATGGAGGAAGGCTACGATACGCTCGTCGGCGAAAGAGGCGTGACGCTTTCAGGAGGCCAGCGTCAGCGGATCGCTATTGCGAGGGCTATCATCTGCAACGCTCCCATCCTCATCCTGGACGAACCTAGCTCCGGGCTTGACGCGGCGTCGGAAAAACTGGTCTTTGAAGCGTTGGACCGCCTGATGGAAGGAAAGACCAGCATTGTCATTGCGCACCGTTTCTCCACTATCCGGCGGGCGGATGTGATTTTCGTGGTCAAAGACGGGGAGATTATCGAGCGGGGCAAGCACGAGGATTTGCTCAAGTCAGGCGGCCTCTATGCCGAGCTTCACGAGTTGCAATTCCATAAACAGGAAGAAGTCGAGGAGCCATTGGGGAGCACTCCAGCCTGAACAATATTATTGAGTGGTCATGGCGCTTTGCGACACCCGCAAAG
>JBOGJX010000500.1:0-5431 GCA_050745285.1 Terriglobia bacterium | reverse complement strand
GGCCTGCCCATCGCCGCAGCGGGAAGTAACTTGAACAGGGCGCGCCTTACGGCACGGTTAAAACCGTGCCCTTCCGTCCTCAGAAGCACGAAAATAAGGCGTAGGGGCGCTGCTTACCGCGCCCAACGTCCGCGGGCGCAGCAAGCAGCGCCCCCTATGGAATACATCACCAGCCATTTATTTTCAATACCACGTTCGTCTATTTTCGGGGCAGGTGAAATGGAAAGGTCTTACGTTGCGGCAGACGCCTCGCCGCCTGGATCGGCCGCCGGGGCCGGAGGTTGTGCGCCCGCGCCGTGGCACTTCTTGTATTTCTTGCCGCTGCCACAGGGTCAAGGGTCGTTGCGTCCGATCTTCTCGCGCCGGATCACCTGTTGCGGCTTCTCCATCACGGCGCCTGCGCCCATCATTTGCATTTCTGCCTGCTCGCGCCGCTTGCGCCGCTGGTACTCGCGGATCATCGACTCTTCTTCTTCGGGTGTCCGCAACAGGAACAGGTAGCGGAGCGACTCATCTTCGATGCGATCCATCAACTCTTCAAACATGTCGTACGACTCGCGCTTATACTCGACGAGCGGGTCACGTTGGCCATAGCCGCGCAGGCCAATACCTTCCTTCAGGTGATCCATCGTCAGCAAGTGGTCTTTCCATTGCGCATCGACCACTTGCAGCATAATCATGCGCTCGTGCACGCGCATGCGCTCAGGCCCCCATACCTTCTCGCGCTCGTCATACCTGGCCCCGGCGATCTCCCTCAACTGCTCCGTGACCGCGCCCGGGCTCTTGGGATCAAAGTTCAACTCCAGCTTGCGCAGGTCAATGCCAAAGCGGTTCCAGAATTCCGTTTTCAGACCTTCCACATTCCAATCGGTGGCCTTTTCCTTGGGGCAAAAGGTATCGGCCAGCCAAGCTACCACGCGGTCCACCGCTTCCATCACGTAGGCCTTCTGGTCTTGGCCCTCCAGCAACTCTTTGCGGCGTCCGTAGATGGTCTCGCGCTGCTTGTTCATGACGTCGTCATATTCAAGCAGGTGCTTGCGGGATTCAAAATTCTGCCCTTCAACAGACTTCTGCGCTGACTTGATGCGCTTGGTAATCAGGCCGGACTCAATCGGAACTCCTTCTTCCATCCCCAGCCTGTGCATGATCTTTGAAATCCTCTCGCCAGCGAAGATGCGCAGAAGATCGTCTTCCAAAGACAGATAAAAGCGCGAGGATCCCGGATCACCCTGGCGGCCTGCGCGCCCGCGCAACTGGTTGTCAATGCGGCGGGACTCGTGGCGCTCGGTGCCAATAATGTGAAGGCCGCCCAGATCGATCACGCGGTCGTGTTCCACGTCCGTCACGGCCTTGAAGCGGCTTTGGAATTGGTTCCAGTCTTCGCGCCAGCGGTTGTATGCATCGGCGTAAGCTTGGAACACCGCTTCGGACGCCCCGGAAGTAGGCAGCTCAGGAGGCTCAGGATCAATCCCCTGTTCGCGGTATTTCTCCGGCGACTTACGGAACTCTTCCCTGGCCATGAACTCCGGGTTGCCGCCGAGCAGGATGTCCGTGCCGCGGCCGGCCATGTTGGTGGAAACCGTTACCGTCCCAATGCGGCCGGCCTGGGCCACAATCAACGCTTCCCGATCGTGCTGCTTGGCGTTAAGGATGGAATGCCGGAGATCCTTTTGCTCGATCACTTCGGTAAAGCGCCGGGGTGTGCACCGCACCTCGACGAGATAATCCAGGATGGGCAGCAGCTTCTCCACCGATCCATTCTTAGCCCGGTCGCTCACGCCGGCCGAGTTCACTAGCTTCGTAATCTGCCCAACCATCGCTTCGTCCATCGGCGGCAGCGCGTGTTCAATCTGACTCTTCTTGCCGCCCTTCAACAGGACCTCAAGAAACGCGCTCCCGGTTCCGTTGGACGATCCCGAAGATAATGCCTGAAATCCCCGTTGGCCCATCACCTTCTTCGCCGCGCCCGGCGTGACACCGGCGCGGATGAGCCACTCCATCGCCGGGCTATGGCGTTCCGCCAGTTCTTCGGCCCATTTCTGGAGCTTTGGGCCTTCGAGGCCCGCGGCCTTGATCAGTTCCTGCAATCGCGCCGGGAACAAACCGGTCTTCTTAAGCTGCGCGCTCAGCCGTTCGGATTTCTCGATGGCAATCGTGCCCACCAGCACCGGCTGGCCGCGCAGGAAACACTCCTTGATCTCTTCGATAGAGGCGTTGAACTTCTCGCGCTCGGTACGATAGACCACGTCCGGGTTCTCAATGCGGATGAGCTCGCGGTTGGTGGGAATCACAATGACTTCCAGCTCGTAAATCTTCTCGAACTCCGCCGCTTCGGTTTCCGCCGTTCCCGTCATGCCGGAAAGCTTTTTATACATGCGGAAGTAATTCTGGAAAGTAATGGTGGCGAGTGTCTGGTTTTCCTTCTCGATCTTCACGCCCTCTTTGGCTTCGATGGCCTGGTGTAAGCCGTCGCTCCAGCGGCGCCCCGGCATGAGGCGCCCCGTGAACTCATCAACGATAATCACTTCGCCGTCTTTCACCACGTAGTCCTTGTCGCGCTTGAAAAGCGCGTGCGCCTTGAGCGCCTGATAAATATGATGGATGTAATCCGTGTTCGACGGGTCATAGAGGTTCTCGATGTTCAGCGCCTTCTCGGCCTTTTCGACGCCCGTTTCCGTGATGCTGGCGGTGCGGAGTTTCTCATCCACGTCGTAGTCTTTGGCTTCTTCAAGCAGGGGAATGATCTTGTCGATCCTGTAGTATTTCTCCGTCGATTCCTCAGAGGAGCCCGATATAATGAGCGGCGTTCGCGCTTCGTCGATCAGGATCGAGTCAACTTCGTCGACAATGGCGTAGTGATGCTCGCGCTGCACAAGGTCCGGCAGCTCGAACTTCATGTTGTCGCGGAGATAATCAAACCCAAACTCGTTGTTGGTGCCGTAGGTCACGTCGGAGCCGTAAGCCGCGCGCCGCTGCTCTTCATCGAGATCGTGGACGATCACGCCCACGCTCAGCCCCAACATGCGGTAGATCGGCCCCATCCATGCCGCATCGCGCCGGGCCATGTAGTCGTTCACCGTGACCACGTGCACGCCCTTGCCCTCGAGCGAATTCAGGTAAACAGGCAGGGTGGCCACCAACGTCTTGCCCTCACCGGTCTTCATCTCAGCGATTTTGCCTTCATGGAGCGCCATGCCGCCGATCAATTGCACGTCGAAATGGCGCATGTTGAGCGCCCTGCGGGCCACCTCCCGGCACGCCGCGAAAGCCTCAGGCAAAAGGTCATCGGTCGTCCCGCCATCCGCGATGCGGCTACGGAACTCGGCCGTCTTCACCGCGAAATCCGAATCCGCGAGCTTTTGCATTTCAGGCTCGAGGGCGTTGATTTCTCCCACCCTCGACTCGAGCCGCTTTAGCTCGCGGTCGTTCTTGGTGCCGATGATTTTGCCTAACGTAACTTGAAAAAAGTCACCCATAAATTGTCACTTTGGGGGCGCAATCGCCCATATTTCTCATTTTAAGTGCCCTTCCCCCGATTGGCAAGCGAAAGCCCGTTCGCCCATCGCCCTGCGCCAGAACCGTCACTCACTATGGTACTCACTATGGGCTTGACAGATGAAGCCGTCTGGTATAAATCTGCCCTCCAGGAACAATTTCATGGCATTGTTTAGGATGCTAGGCTTAGCCTGAGCCATTTCACCACGGTGGAGGAACCCATGCTGTTACACGACGAACGCGGGCCGGACGATGAATTTGAAGATTTTAGCGATGAGTTGTCCTCTGATTATAAAGAAGAAGAGGAAGAGGAGGAAAACGAGATCGAGGCTGAGGGCGACGAGGACGGCGAAGTGGAGGAAGGCTCCTTAAGAGTCACAGAGGAAGTGCGGTCCGAGCCTTTGGCCTCGCCGGAGAAGCCCACGGCATCTGAACCCCCTACGGCTGAATCTGTGGTCAAGCCGGCCGCGCCAGCGCGCAAGGCAGCGAGAAAGCCGGCTCAATCCCCTGCGCCGGCCCCTGTGCTGATTCCCCCGCTGGCCCCTGCGCCGGCCCCTGCGCTGGCGAAGCGTTCGAAGCCTGTCAAAACGGCTAAATTGGTAAAGACAGCCAAACGAACTGCCCAAGCGCCGGCGGCGAAGGGTAAGAAGAAGCCAAAGCCGGCAAAGCCCCGCGGATTGACGATGCGTCAAACCGCCGCCAAGCGGGCGGCTCCTAAGCCGGCTGCGCGCAAGAAGACGGTAAAGAAAGTGGCGGCGAAAAAGGCCAAAAGGAAGACGGTTCCCAAAAAAATAGCCAAGAAATCACACCGCAGGTAGAGACGCGTCGGGGTCGCTGTAACAGAGTTTTGCGTTTGAAACTCTGCGGCATTTCTGGGCTGCGGCGGCCCACTATCCCTTTAGGAATGGATTTTGATGGCAGATTCGGTCGGGCTTGCGGTGGCGGTCATGGAGTCTCCGGGCCTCAAGCGGCTGCAGGCGGTGGAGTTTGTCCGGCCTATGCGCGGCGGGTCGCAGCCCTGGCTATTACGCTGCGAAGACGGCAGCTACTACGTTGTCAAATTCCGCGATAATCCCCAGCACGTTCGCGTCCTGGCGAACGAGATGCTGGCGGGACTCCTTGCACAGTTCATTGGCCTTCCTACGGCCACACCGGCGTATATCGAAGTGGCGGACGCTCTCGCGGATTCAACCCGCAACGCAGCCGGGCCGCCCGTTCACACATCTTGTGTCCCCACCGGTCCTTCGTCCGGCTTCTCCTCCGGCCTCCACTTTGGTTCGCGATTTCCTGGCAACCCCGCAGAGACGCTCGCCGTAGAGTTTCTTCCTGACCGCATACTTCGCGCCGTGCAAAATTTGCGGGAGGCTTTTCTCGGGGCTCTTGTTTTTGACAAATGGACCTGCAACTGTGATGGCCGTCAAATGGTCTTTTACCGCCAACCTTCCGGCCGCGGCCGAGGTTATACGGCCTGCCTTATTGATCATGGCTTCTGTTTTAATGACGGGGAGTGGAGCTTCCCCGACAGCGCGATTCGCAGTCTCTACCCCCGCCGGCTGGTCTACGAAAGCGTTCGCAGCGTCGAATCCTTCGATCCCTTCCTCAGTAGGATTGAGAACCTGAAGGAGGCGGAACTTGCTGCCTGCGCTCGGGAGATTCCGCCCGACTGGTGCGATGGCGAGCCGACGGGACCGGCGCGCTTGATGGAAACACTTTATCTGCGGCGGCGAAAGCTCCGCCAAGCTCTGGTTGACGTAAAAAACAGCGATCTACGTCCATTCCCGAACTGGAAGTGAGCGAGTAGCGCAGAGTTTTGTTTTTAAAACTCTGCGGTTTTTGTATGTTTTCCAAACCTAACAGTCGGTCATGCCCCTTTGCGACATCCGCAAAGCATTAAAAGGGATCCGGAAAGGCATGGCTTTAGCCATGCCTTGAGCGC
>JBOGJX010000499.1:0-6117 GCA_050745285.1 Terriglobia bacterium | reverse complement strand
ATATTAAGGATGGCGAGCACGCGACGGCACGATTAAAACCATGTCCTTCCGTCCTCTTGACCCGAATTTCCAGGCCCTGCGCTGCCTTCTGCTTGTTGCCTTCTGCCTACCGTTTGCTAGCGTACCTTCCGGCTGAATTGCCTCACCAATTGTTTGAAATCGGCGCGCGATTGCAGGCTGCCGAGTTGAGGGTCATACGCCGCTTGCAGGGCCGGAAAACCCTTCTGAAATGCCTTGCGCAACGATTCCACCGCTACGTCCGGTTTCCCCACCAGGGCCTCGACGACGGCCTCATTATAGGCATACAAGGGGTTCGCGGGATCGATCGAGCGCGCGTTGTGAATAAATTGGAGCGCCGGCGCGGATTGCCCCTGGCTCGCGTAATAAGTTGAGAGGTCTGCCATGGTGTCGCTGTCCCGCGGGTTCACCTGCAATTGCTTGTAGGCAAGACCGATTGCGCGGCTAAATGTGTCCTGCGCCTTCTGTTTCTGGCCGGCAAAGAGATAGGCTTCGGCCAGATTTCCAACTACGGCTTCCTGGTTGGGTCCCAGTTCTACGGCTTTTTCGAGCGTCTTCGCAGCATCCGCGTAGCGCCTCACGTAGAAGTAAGCCAAACCCAGGTTCGAGTAGTGCGTAAAAGTCGGACTGAGTTGGAGCGCCTTCTCCAGCGCCGGGACGGCTTGGGTGAATTTCCCCTGCTCCATGTAGATGTTTCCGATGTTTTCGTATCCTGCCGCATTGTCGGGCTCTATCTGGGTGACGCGTTGGAACGCGCCGAGAGCATTTGCATACTCGCCGGATCCGTTATAGGCCTTGCCAAGCTCATCGGAATTGACCCAGTAATACGGATCAATCCGCAATGCCTTCTTAAAGGCGGCAATGGCCAAGTCTCCCTTCCCGTCCGTCAGATAGGCTTTACCCAACTGGCGATAGCCCTCATCGGAGTTGGGCGCGAGCTGGAGCGCCCGTTGCAGCATCCCCACGGCCTCGGCGCTCCTGCCCGTCGCGCTGTAAACATTGCCGAGCGCCGTGTAAACCTGCGGTAGCGTGCTATTGAGCTGTTGCGCCTGCTCGGCGGCCCGCGTCGCTTCATCCACCCAGATCCGGTCTTTGGTCTCGTGGTACATGCGCAGGCTGGCATCCGCCAAGCCGGCATAGGCCAACGCGAATCCCGGGTCCTGTTTCAGCGCGTCCTTGTAAAGGCCTATCGCCTTCTGAACAGTTTCCGCATCAGGCAGGCCGCGCAGCGCGTTTTGGCCTTTCAGATAGAGATCATACGCCGCCACATTTTCCGTTGGGTGTTGCGCCTCGCGCACAAGTTCCTGGCTGCCGGGATGAAGTTCGAGCGCCCCAATTAATTTCTCCGAAATCTGATCCTCGAGCGTGAGCAGATCATCCGGGACGCCGGTGAATTCCTGCGCCCATAGCAGGCGTCCCTTGGAAACATCTTCGAGGTTTACCACCACAGCGATCTTGCCAGCGCCACCTTGCAGTGTTCCCTGGACGGCGAGGTTCACGCCAAGATCTTTGGCGATTTTTGCGAGCGACCCCTGCTTCGCCGCCCGCTCCACGGCGCCAGGAGAGGCGATATGGATCCCCTGTAAGGCAAAGAGCTTCGCATTCAGCGCTTGGCCCAGTCCCTCAGCCACGTAGCCAAGGGCTGCCTCGTTGCCAAGAACGCGAAAGGGAAGCACGGCGAGGAACTTGCCTTGCGCGAGCGATGGCACACCGGCCACGCCACCCGGCGGCGCTGTAGGAATGGGCCGGGTCAATCTGTAGACGATGATGACGGCGGCCAAAGCGATGAGGATCCCTAACACAGCGGCCGCCACCACGCGCGTGCGGCGACTCTCCGGCGCCGGCAGCGTAATCCGGACGCTACGGGCGTGAATGGGTTTTGAGGCGTGCGCGGCATCGAGATCTTCCCGGATGCCCCCCGCGGATTCGTAGCGCCGGGCCGGGTCAAGCTCCAGGCAGCGCAGGATGATTCTTGAGAGGTATGGGGGAATATCCGGGTTCAAAAGTCTCGGGTCTTTCGGCTTCTCCGTAAGCCTCTGCACCATCATCTGGGCTGCGGATTCTCCGGCAAAGGGGCTTTCCCCCGTCGCCATCTCATAGAGGATCAGACCGAGCGCATAAATGTCGCTGCGGTGATCCGCCGGCTTTCCCTCCACCTGTTCCGGCGACATGTAGCGGGGCGTGCCAAGAATTTCTCCTGCGCGTGTCATCATGCCGGAATCCGTTTCGAGCGACTTTGCCAAGCCAAAGTCCGAGACGTAGGCATGGCCTTCAGGGTCGATCAACACGTTCTGGGGTTTAAGATCGCGGTGCACCACGCCCTCGTTGTGCGCGGCTTCGAGCGCGGCGGCAAGTTGGCGGGCGATGGCGAGAATCCGGTCGAGAGGGAGCCGGCCTTGTTCCCTGAGGAGATGATGCAGGTCGTGGCCCTCGACGTAGGCCATCGAAATAAACTTTACTCCATCCACATCGCCGAGGTCGTGAATGCGAAGGATGTTTTTGTGAGAAATGCGGCTGGCCAGCAGCAACTCTTGTTTGAACCGCCGCATGGCTTCAGAATCTTGCGTCAGCTCCGGGCGCACGAGCTTCAGCGCGACAGTCCGGTCGAGCTCCTCATCATGCGCTTTGTATACAAGGCCCATGCCGCCGCGGCCGAGCAGCGATTCAATCCGGTAGCGTGGACCAAACCTATCGCCAGGCTCGAAGAAGACCCCCGGCGTGAATGGGAACCGGTTGGAACTTGCCTCGCTTCGTGACGCGTTTGAAGCGGGAGCCGGAGTGGCCACGCCGACCGATTGCCAGCGCGTGCGCGGCTGCGGTTGCGCTCTTCCCGCGATGGACGAGTCGATGGCGATCGTTTCACCCCCGTCAGGGCCGCTGATGGCGCGGCCGCACTGGGAGCAATTCACCGCTTCGGCAGTATTTACGGTATCGCAGTAAGGGCACTTCATGGAGGATGCCGCCTTCAGGCTGGGCGGCGCGCTATCACCCCCGTCATTATCCGTTACCTCGCCATCCGCATCAAGCCCCATCTGAAGTTTGGCAGGCTACTGAAAAACTCTTGAAAATGGCACAGACCATATGTGGTACTGTGACATATGGTCCTCTTAAACCGGGTTGCTGAGAAGGCCCGCAAACGAGCGGAACTTTGCTTTGGCGGATGCTATTCAGGTGGCTGACAAATCCAAGCAGCGCTCTCCAATTGGATCTACGGTTTTCAGGGCAAATGAGCCGGCGACCTTAAGGGGGGCAGAATTTTGCGGTTAGACTCGGCGGCTGTTTCAAGTTGGGATTTTGGATTAACTGGCTGGCTGGCGCAGCGCCAGCACATAAGCATCTTCGACCGGTTGCGTGTAATAGTTCTTCCGGATCGAATGCATCGTGAACCCAGCGGAATAGTAAAGGTGCAGCGCCGATTGATTCGAGGGCCGGACTTCAAGAAAGATTGAGCTGGCTCCTGTTTGACGGACCCGGTTGCAGGATTCGACAAGCAGCGCTCTGCCGGCTCCGGAGCGTCTGTGTGCCGGATCAACCGCCAGGTTCAAAAGCTCGGCGTGGTCGAGCGCCTGGCGCATTGCCGCAAATCCCACCAAACGCGCGGGAAGAACGTCCGGCCTCTCCGCCACGAGAACTAGTCCGCCGGTTTGCTGGCTGAGGTGGAGATAATCCTCCCCATGCCAACTCTCGCCAGGAAGAGACTTTGCCTGCACGGAAAGTAGCTCGGGAAGGTCAGAAGGAGCGAAGGTCCGGATGATCATCAGAAGAAAAGTATAAAGGCCGGAGGGCAAAAGGGTAAAGGTGAAGACAGACAATCCCAGCCGCTCCGGAATATGGTGGCATTGGTTTCGAGTTTCTAATTTCTGATTTCTGATTTCTCTTTTGGCAGTTCGTTTCCCAACTGATATCCCACGCCTCGCACGGTGCGGATCAGCTTGTGCTCAAAGCCGCGGTCCACCTTGTTACGCAGGTAGTTGATGTAGACGTCGACGACATTCGTGGCCGGGTTAAAAGCTAGCTTCCACACATGCTCCATGATCATGGAACGGCTCAGCCGCTGACCGGAATTGAGCATGAGGTATTCCAGAAGCGCAAACTCTTTCGCCGTCAAGTCAATGGGCTGGCCCGCCCGCCTCACGGTACGCTCCATCCGGTTCATTTCAATGTCCTCAAACCGCCAGATAAGATCCTCCGGCTTGGCGCGCCTGAGCAGTGCCCGCACACGCGCCACCAACTCACCATACTCAAACGGCTTCATCAGGTAATCGTCCGCGCCAAGATCCAACGCCTCCACGCGGTCTTCAAGTTGAGTGCGGCCCGTCAGCACAAGGATCGGGAGAAGCCGGTCGCGCGTGCGGACCTGTTTCAGTAGCTCCACGCCGTCTACCGCCGGAAGATTCAAATCAAGGATCACCAGGTCGTACAACGAGGACTCCATGTTGACGCCGGCCGAAGCCCCGTCCGATGCGCGGTCAACGTGGTATCCGTCGGACTCCAACCGCTCCTTGAGAAAGCCCGCGACGGATTCGTCATCCTCCACCACCAGCACACGCGGTTGCCGCCCCCCCGCCCCCGCTGAAGATCTTAAGACGTCAACTTGATTCAACTCAGGATATCCGTTCACGTTAGTGCCACCTACCTTATGACTGATTTAGTATACGTATATTATATACTTATTAATATCAAATCAAGCATAATTTAGGGCTGGCCTCTTTACTTTTCTCCGGCCCTCTCCCTTGGGGAAAGGGTGACGAGCGGGGAAAGCAGTGCTTCCCGTCGCGAGCCGGATGAGGGGTCGCGGCCGCACTTTTCAGGGCAGACCTCATGCGCCTGCGGCGCACCACTTGGGATGAAAATGACGTTGGGCGCCGCTTGCTGCGCCCAACGTCTGCGGGCGCAGCACGCAGCGCCCCTACGGAGAATATCGCAACCCATTTATTTTCAACACAGCGTTTGGCTATTTTCACAGCAGCCGGCGCGTGAAGTCTTGCAGCGCGGATAGTGCCTTCTTGGCTGCGCCAGAAGCAATGGCGCCAGCGGCCACCTCCACCCCTTCGAGGAAATTTGCGGAAATGCCCGCCACAACGAGAGCGGCCGACGCATTGGCAAGGATAATGTCGCGGTGAGGGCCCTCGTCGCCATTCAAGACCTGCATAATAATGCGGGCGTTGGTTTCCGCATCACCGCCGGCGATGGCCTCAGGCGGCGAGCGCCTCATGCCGAAGTCTTCGGGCGCCAGGCAGCGCGTCCGGACGGCCCCATCATGAGCCTCAGAGAGCCTCGTGCCGCGCGAGATGGAAATCTCGTCCATGCCGTCTTCGCTTGTCACAACGAAAGCCCGCCGCGTACCCACCGCTGCCAGCGCCCGCGCCATCATCTCCGTGCGCTGCGGGTCGTAAACCCCGGCCAATTGTACGGAAGTGTTCAAGGGATTCGTGAGCGGACCGAGAAGGTTGAACACCGTCTTGCTCTTAAGACTCCTTCGCGCCGCCATCACGTGTTTCATCGCAAGATGAAGATGAGGAGCATAAAGGAATACCATGCCGGTCTTTTCCAGGCATTCCGGGATGAGAGCCAGCGGCAGCTCGACGGCAACGCCCAGCGCCTCCAGGACGTCGGCGCTGCCGCACCGGCTGGAAATGGACCGGTTGCCGTGCTTGGCCACGCGCGCGCCCGCACCGGCCGCCACGAATGCCACCGCGGTCGAGACATTAAACGTGCCCTTCCCGTCGCCGCCCGTCCCGCACGTATCGAGCAGCGGGCCATCCGCTGCGAGGCTGTGCACATCGACGCCCGCCTGCGAGAGAACTTCGGCGGCTCGCGCGCGCATGACCTCCGCGAAACCCACGACTTCTTCCACCGTCTCGCCCTTGTCGCGCAAGGCGGCAAGAAGACGCGCGATTTGTTCGTCAGACACCCTGTCGGAGAGAAGTTCCTGCATGACTTCCCTTGCCTCTTCGCGACGCAAGCTTTGCTGCAGAGCGGTTTTTTCCAACGCTTCTTCAATTCGCATATAAATACAATCGCGACCGGCGTTTTGCCTGCGAGCAGTAAGACGTATTCCACGGCTCTGCCGCTCGCTGTGCGGAATGGCTGTGCCAT
>JBOGJX010000498.1:0-3806 GCA_050745285.1 Terriglobia bacterium | reverse complement strand
GGGTTTCAACCCTGCCGAAAGCGAGGCGCAATCCGTTTTTGCCGGTTCGCGCTCCGAACGGCTCGTATCAACGAGCCGCTCGGAACGCGAACCGGTGGGGAAATTGGGGCGACTGGAACGACGGGGTTGAAACCCCGTCCTGACGCTCTCGAACCCAATGTTCGTAAATAATCCTAATTAAGGCGAAGACAGAGGTTAAGGAATGCGCGTAACTACAGCGCAAGCGCTTGACATGCTTCAATCGGACGATCTGGTGGGGATTGGCATGGAAGCCGACGCCGTCCGGCGCCGTCTGCATCCCGGCAACGTGATTACCTATCAGATCGACCGCAACATCAATTACACGAACTTCTGCACGGAGTATTGCTCGTTCTGCGCGTTCTACCGCCCCGCCGGGTCGGCGGAGGGTTACGTTCAGCCGCTCGAATCTATCTTCAATAAAATTGACGAAACGCTAGCCCTGGGCGGGACCGGCATTCTGATGCAGGGCGGGCTTCACGCGGACCTGAAAATGGATTATTACGTGGGCCTGCTTGCCGCGATCAAGAAGCGCTATCCACGTCTGCACCTGCACTGTTTTTCAGCTCCCGAGATACTTAATATTGCTGAGATTTGTGAGATAAGCGTGAGAGACGTGATCGCACGGCTCATGGACGCGGGGCTCGATTCCATCCCTGGGGCGGGCGCGGAGATTCTGGACGACGAGGTGCGCCACCGCATCGCGCGCCTGAAGTGCTCGACCGCGGAGTGGATCGCGGTCCATCGCACGGCCCACCGCCTCGGCCTGCGCACTACCGCCACCATGATGTTCGGCGTGGGTGAAACCCTCGAACATCGCGTGAACCATTTCGAACAGATTCGCCGCCTGCAGGATGAGACGGGCGGATTCACGTCGTTTATACCCTGGTTCTTCCAGCGGGAGAACACCTCCCTCGGACGGTTCGTGAAGGAGGAGGCGACGGCGGTGGATTACCTGAAAACGCTCGCGGTCTCGCGCGTGTTTCTGGATAACATTCTGAACGTGCAAGCCTCCTGGCTCACCCCTGGGCATAAAATATGTCAGATCGCGCTGCGCTTCGGGGGCAAAGACGTGGGGAGAATCCTGATCGAGGAAAACGTGGTGAACGCGGCAGGATGCAAGAACACGTCGAGCGAAGGCGAGTTGCGGCGGCTCATCTCCGACGCGGGCTTTCGCCCCGCCAAGCGCGACACGCTGTACAGGACGTATTACCTCAACTGAAAACTTTACTGGCTGCCCTGAGGGCGTGCAGCGCAGAGTTTTGTTCTTAAAACTCTTGCGGCCTTTTTTTCTGTTTATCCACGGACAGCCAGAAAAGCCGCAGAGTTTTAAGAACAAAACTCTGCGGCTACTTCGCGGTTTGCCAAACGCAATTCTGCTCGCAAAACGGAAAATTATTGATGACCGAGCTTCGCTGGAATCCGACCGTAAGGGAATGGGTCTCGACGGCCAGCGCGCGTCAAGGGCGTCCCGTGATGCCGGCGGACGGGTGCCCATTTGATCCCGGCTCTGGCCGCGTGCCGGATCATTATGACACCCTGATCTACCCGAATGATTTCCCGGCCTTCTCCATACCGCCGCCCGAGCCCGCGATCCAAGGCGATGATCTTTACCGCGTAAGAAAGTCGCTCGGCAAGTGTGACGTGGTGCTTTATCATCCGGGCCACAAAAAGCTGCTCGCCGAACTTCCCATCTCCCACATCACGAAGGTGGTTCGGCTGTGGCGAAAGCGTTTTGAGGAGCTGCGGGGCATGCGCGGCATCCGGTACGTGCTGATTTTCGAGAACAAAGGCGCGGTGATTGGTGTCACCATGCCGCATCCACACGGCCAAATCTACGCTTTTCCGTTTATTCCGCCCCGGCTTGAGAAGGAAGTGGCTGCGGCCCGCGCGCACTACCGCGCCCGCCATCGCTGCCTGTATTGTGACATTTTGCGAAAAGAGCGGAAGGACGGACGCCGGGTCATCGCGGAGAATGGGTCTTTCAGCGCCTTTATTCCCTTTTACGCCCGCTGGCCCTATGAGGTCCACATTGTCTCGCGGCGGCATCTGGGAACGCTTGCCGACTTCAGTCCGGCCGAGGAAGAGGCTCTGTCCCAGATGCTGAAGTGGGTGGTTTCGAAGTACGATAACCTCTATGGCTTTTCATTTCCCTATATGATGGTTTTGCATCAGTCCCCCACCCTGGGGAAGTACAATTTCTTCCATTTCCATATCGAGTTTTATCCGCCTTATCGCAGCAAGGACAAGTTGAAATATCTTGCGGGCGTCGAGACCGGCAGCGGGACTTTTCTGAACGACTCGCTGGCCGAGGAGAAGGCGGCCGAGTTGCGCGCCGCCCGCCCCACTCGAGCGCCCGCGCGGTAGGATGGGAGTTATCAGGATTCGGAAAACGTGTAGCGGCGGCTTTATGCCGCCATTGGCGCGTTGAGAACGCCTGACTGCTGGCGATGTAAAATCGCCGCTACACTCATGTCCGGTATCTTTCAGCAACCCGCACGAGGGGCTGGAAGCGAATGCCCATGCAGATTGAAGATACATTCCGTAAGTTTTTTGGAAGCGACCCCGAGTTGGTGGTGCGCGCTCCAGGGCGTGTCAACCTGATCGGCGAGCACACGGACTATAACCAGGGCTTTGTGCTGCCTGCGGCCATCGACCGGTATTGCTGGTACGCGGGGCGCAAGCGGCAAGATGGGAAGGTCCGCGCGTATTCGGCGGATTTCCGCGAGGAGGTTCAGTTTGACCTGGCATCCATTGTCCGCGATGAAGCGCATCCGTGGAGCAACTATTTGCGAGGCATCTCCAAGCTCATTCAGGACGGAGGAGACGAGCTCTCGGGCGCTGACATGGTATTGGGCGGTGACGTGCCGCGCGAGGCGGGGCTTAGTTCATCCGCCGCGGTTGAGATTGGCGCCGCGGCGTTCTGGAAAAAACTAATGGGCCTTCCTTCGGGCGCGGTTGCGCTTGCGAAACTGGCGCAGAAGGCGGAGAACGAATTCGTCGGCGTTCCTTGCGGAATCATGGATCAATTTATTTCCGCCCTGGGGCGGCGCGACCATGCGCTCTTCCTTGATTGCCGCGACCTCAGCACCCGGCACGTTCCGCTGCGCGCGAACACAAAAATCATTGTCTGCAATTCCGGCGTCAAGCGCTCGCTCGCCCAGTCGGAGTATGAGATCCGCGCGCGGCAGTGCAGGCAAGCCGTCGAGCGATTGCGTTCGGCGGGACTTGATGTGCGCTCGCTGCGTGACGTAAAGCCCGAATACCTAGATGCCACAAAGGGCTTTCTGGAGGGCGTTCTGTTGCGCCGCGCGCGCCATGTGGTGACGGAGAATGACAGGGTCCTTAAGGCCGTCAGGGCGCTCGATGAGGATGATCTTGAACGGTTCGGAGAACTGATGAATCAATCGCACGCAAGCCTTCGCGACGATTACGAAGTCAGCAGCCCGGAGCTCGATACGCTCGTAGACCTTGCCTTGAAGCAGCCGGGGGTGTTGGGCGCGCGCATGACCGGCGCCGGTTTCGGCGGCTGCACGGTCAATCTGGTGCGGCATGGCGCCGCGGCGAATTTCGTGGAGGCGATTCGCGAGGGATATGAAAAGGCGCTCGGGTTGAAAGCCAAGGTCTATACGTTCCAGACGTCCGACGGTGCCTTGGCGTCCCACTAGAAGTCTTGAAGTTCTGAACTTGATGTAAATAAGTCAAGTTTTCTGACGTAGAAGACATGACCCAAGCCCCTTTGTCAGGGACCACCCCTCACCCGCCGCGACGGGAAGCACTGCTTCCCC
>JBOGJX010000497.1:0-4420 GCA_050745285.1 Terriglobia bacterium | reverse complement strand
GCCCAAAGCTGACGGGCGCAGCAAGCAGCGCCCCTACGAACCCGTTCCTCGCTGGACGCGAAGGCGCTACTTCGATCCTGCCGTCGGCTTCGATCCAGCCGTGGGCTTTGATCCCGATCCTGTGCCTTGCGTATTGGGGGCGCCCGGTGCGCCTGCCGCGCCCTGAATGTAACCCTGAAGCATCGTATCAATATTGGAGACCTGCGACAGTTCCACAAATTGCGCCAGTTGAGTCACAAACGTGGTTGGGTCCACGGGATTCGAAGGGTCCTGACCCTTAAGCTGTGCTGCGAGCAGGGTCATGAAATCCGTCGTGGTAATCTGCTGCGGCTGAATCCCCTGGGGCGCGGCTTGGCCGGATGACTTCGTGCTTACTGCACCGTGAGGTATCGTGCTTGCTGCAATCGGATTGATCGTCATGAGTGCCCTCTCTTTCTCTCATTTCCAAATCATTTTCATCGTCAGGCTCGGACGCTGAGCCGCCGCCGGATGTCCGCCGTCATCAGCGTTTCTCCGGCGCCGCTCGCGGCAACCGGGAGGGGGGAATACCAGCGCGTGTCCCTTCCCTGTGGATGATTGAAATTTCCAGACTGGGGGTTCCGGCTATCCCCAGCGCCCGTGCCGCTGCTCATCGGGGAATTGATCACGGTCAGGTGATCAACCCGTAAGTTCTGGTCCGTGAGCACCTGTTGTAGCGCCGGAAGCTCGTTGTTCAGAAGCGTGTGGGCTTCATGGCTGACGACGGAGATCGAAGCGCCCACCCGCCCGCCCTCCAATACGGCGTGTAGTTGCAGCGTGCCCATATTATCCGTCTGCACCGCCACGCGCATTTCCGACCTACCCTGCGTCTGAAGCAGCGACGCCGCGTTCACCGTGGGTCCTAGCGCGTTGACCGGGCTATCCATTGCCGCCGCCACTTTATCTCCAACGCTTGGCTGCGGCGCAGCAGCTTGGGCCGGGACCCCGGCATGAGCGAGTGAATTCCCAGCCGCAGAAGCCTGGCTCAGAGCCGAGGGGAAACCGCTGGCAGCGGCCTGGACGGCGTTGCTCGCCGCCGAAGCCACGCCGCCCGGTGCGGCTGCATTCGCGGCGGCTGACGTCTGCGGAGAATTCGCCGGTTTGCCTGAGGAATCCTGCGACGCGCCGTTCTTGGATCCGCCACCCGTGGACGCAGCCGCAGGTTTCACCGCCGGTGAAGCGGCGGCATGCGTGTTCACCGCCGGCGCTGCGCCAACATTTCCCATAGCCAAGTCTTTCGCTGAGACCTGCGAGGCAGTTCCTGTAGCGGGTGGTGGATGAACGATGGCGGACGCAGAAGCTGCATTCGTAGCTGCATGGCTCGTGACCGCAAGCGCCGCCTGATTGTCCTTTGCCTGAAATACGGTGGGCAGCGCGCCTCCGTCTGCGGAGGTTGTTTTTGAGAGCAGCGTCAGCCCCGCGCTCTCCAGGAATTGCGCCGCATTTTGCATCTCAGTTCCATCCTGAGCCGAGACCGTTGCCGCGTTGCGCTTCACGGTCGGAGACGATGTTGTACCGGCGGCCGACGTCGAATTAGAAGCCGGGTTCGAGGCCGCGTTTGCGGGTTGCGATCCGGAGCCATATGCGGGCAGATTCGTCAGCGCCTTCACCGCATCCGGAGGTTTGGCGTCACTCGCGGCTGCCTTTGCTAACGCAGTATCCAGTGGCTTTCCACTTCCGTTTTGGCCGGCCTGTCCGGACGATGACAAATCGTTCACACCGGTAGGGGGCTTCTGACCGGTCAGAACATCCTGAATCATACCCATGAACCAGGAGAGACGTGGACCGGTGAACGGATGCCCACTGGCCGCCGGAGTGGCTTGATCGCCGTTCGCTGAAGGACTCGCCCCGGAACCGCCAGACATCGCCACGAGAACTGGAGCCGTTGAAGCCGCCGAACCCGATGAGCCCGTTTTGCCCGGTAGGCCTGATTGGGGTGAGGATGCTGTTCGAGCAGCCGGACTCGCCGCGGCCGGATGAGTCTTGGTTTCCGCGGGCGCCTGACTCTGTGCGCTTGGTACCGCCGTGACTACGGGCGATGCCATATGCCACGGCATGTCATTTTGCGTGTTCTTAGGCCTTAACGCATGCGACCGCTTGTCACCGGCGCCATCGCTCCCCATCGCCTGGTCGAGATGCGCGCCAAATGATCCAGCGCCTTGTGGGAATGGCGCGCGTCTACCGGTTGCCACCGCGGGAGCAATTGCGTTTTGTAGCGCGCTTGTTTCCATGAATTAACGCCCAGCGGCGAGACACCGCCGCTACAATTGAGCAACCCATTCATTGCATGCGGCTGGCCACACGCCCGCCATTTTTGCCTGCGTTGGTAACCCATCTGCAATCAATAATTTGGATTTTATGGTCGATTCCAGCGTGGGTACTCCGAGAAGGTGTCGCGGCGAAACTGGGCAATGTTTGCCCAAGGGAGGGGGAAACAACTAGCCGTTCAAGCGGCTGACGTGGCGGCGGGTGAATAGATCGTCAATACGCTGCTGCTCGCGGCGGTCTTCAACCTGCTGGTATGCCAGCCGCTCGCGCTCGCTCAGGCTGTCCAGGATCTTCCGCTTCATCTGCGACTCCCGGAAAACCTCAACCTGCTTCCGGACTTGCAACTCCAAGGCTTCAATGAGGGCGCTCAGTTCCCGCTGGCGGTTTGCCGCGCGTTGAAGCGAAGCCTCCTCAAATTGGAACTCCGCTCCGGACATTCCCTCTTCGAGCCGTTGTTCCAATTCCTCGAAACCTTGCACCCGCTGCCGTCCAGCCTCGTCATACTCGTTGCGCAGGCGGGCGCGCGAGGCGTTGAGAAGCGTCAGCCGCATCCGCTCGCGCTGCTCGTAAATCCGGCGAATCCGTAAGAGGGCGCGGAGGGAGAATTGATAAGCCATGGCTATTCGGGAAGCGCCATAAGCTGGTTCACCGTCTGCTCAAAGGAAGCAGGGCTGCTGGTTTCCTGTTGCAGGAAGGTGTTGATGGCAGGAACCACAGCCATGGCCCGGTCAAGTATGGGGTCTAAACCCTTCTGATATGCGCCCACGCGGATGAGATCTTCCGAGGCGGCGTAGGAGGCAAGGAGCCTGCGCAAACGCCGGGCCTTGTCAAGATGCTCGCGCGAGCAAACCGAAGTCATCAGACGGCTGAGGCTGTCGAGCACGGAAATGGGCGGGAAGTGGTTCTGCATGTTCAGGCGCCGGTCAAGCACGATGTGGCCGTCGAGCAGCGCCCGCACAGCGTCAACCAGGGTATCCTGCTGATCATCGCCCTCCATGAGAACCGTATAGAAGGCCGTGATGCTTCCCTTGCCGAAGCGGCCCGCGCGCTCGATCAGGCGGGCGAGCAGAGTGAATACGGATGGTGTGTAACCGCGTGACGTAGGCGGCTCTCCGGCCGCCAAACCAATTTCCCGCTGGGCCATGGCCACGCGCGTCAATGAGTCCACCACGAGCAAAACGTTTTTCCCGCGCGAGCAGAAATATTCCGCTGCCGAAGTTGCCGCGAGAGCGGCTCGAATCCGTATCAGCGGCGGTTGATCGGAAGTAGAAACTACCACCACGGAGCGCCGCCTTCCTTCTTCGCCAAGAGCCTTTTCCAGGAACTCGCGCACCTCTCTCCCCCGCTCGCCGACCAGCGCCAACACCGTTACATCGGCGGAGCTGCCCCTGGCCATCATGCCAATCAGAGTGCTTTTTCCAACGCCGCTGCCGCCAAAAATGCCCAGGCGCTGGCCGCGGCCCGCGGTGATCAACCCATCGATCGCCCGCACGCCGCAGCCGATGGGATCAACGATGGGAACGCGCTCGAGAGCCGAAGGCGGCGCGGAGTGCAGCGGCCACCTCTCTTCAATCCGGATGCGCGACGCGGAATCAATGGGTTGACCAGAGCCATCAATCACGCGGCCAATCAGATCATCACCCACTCCGAGGCTGGGATGAGCGCCCCAAGTGGTGATGCGGTCGCCGTACCGGACGCCTTCCACCTTCTCCAGCGCCATCGAGAGCACGGTGGGTCCGCGAAAGCCCACCACCTCACCCTCATACACGCGCCCCGTGCCATCCATAATTTCGCAGCACTCACCCACCGAACAGAACGGCCCTTCGGACTCCACAAGCTGTCCCGTGGCCTTGGTGATGCGGCCCCACCACCGCAACGCGGAGTTCGACTCCACATGATTCAGATACGAACTCAACATCGTGCCCATCGTATTCCCCAATATTTCTGTAGCGCAGAGTTTTGTTTTTAAAACTCTGCGGCTTTTCGTATGAAATGATGAAATGCTACGGGCTTTTGCATGGAATCATGAAATACTACAGACGGTTCCGGCGATCATCGACCGCTACGACAGCAAGCCCTTAGGAAGCGTGGTGGCCACCATTCCTGCCATTTGCCGGGTGCTCGGTGAGAAGAT
>JBOGJX010000496.1:0-8701 GCA_050745285.1 Terriglobia bacterium | reverse complement strand
CGCTTGCTGCGCCCACCGGCTTCGGGCGCAGCAAGCGGCGCCCCTACGAATACGGCGGGTCTGCCAGGTTCTTGCGCGCCGGCGCAGAATCCCGGCCTAAGGACTCTCTCTCATGAAAAAACGGAAGTTTCCTTTCCTGCTGATGTTCCTGATGCTCGTCTTCGCCTTCGCCTGTAGCAACTCACAGCAAACGGAGAACGCTCCGTCAGCGCCCGTGAAACCCACGCCCATCGATCAGTCCACCGTGGGCGAGATCACCGGCGCCGTCCATTTCCAGGGGCAGCCGCCCGAACGGCTGCCCATCCTGATGGGCGAAGACCCGATTTGCGTCAAGCTGCACAATGGCCAGACGGTGCGCGTGATTGACGGTGAGGTGAATGACAACGGCACGCTGCCGAATGCGTTTGTATACGTTGAGAAGGGCGCGGCAAAATACGTGTTCGCTGCTCCGGTCAAGCCCGTTGTCCTGCATCAGAAGGGCTGTATGTATGACCCGCACGTGCTCGGCATCATGGTGGGTCAGGAGATGGAAGTGGAAAACAACGATCCGACCACGCACAACATCCATCCCATGCCCAGCCATAACCGCCAATGGAACATCTCGCAGCTTCCCGGCGCCGCGGCATTGCACGAGCGGTTTGCTCACGCGGAGATTATGGTTCCGGTGAAATGCAGCCAGCATCCTTGGATGAAGTGCTACATTGGCGTCACCACCAATCCGTTTTACGCCGTCACCGGAAGCGACGGGACGTATACCATCAAAGGATTGCCGCCCGGCGCCTACACCATCGGCGCGTGGACCGCTACGTTCGGCCGGGAAGAACATCAAGTCACGGTCGAGCCGAAGCAGACCGTGACCCTTGATTTCACATTCAAGTTGTAGCGCAACGCGGCCGGCAGCCGCAATCAAAAGTGCTGCCAGGTTGGGTGATGTCATTCCCGCGCAAGCGGGAATCCACAGGATGGCCCCCCGCTTTCGCGGGGGCGACAGCAAAGGGCCGGCTGGGGCAGCCGGGAAAGCTTGCTAAGAGAACAAGAAATTACGACATTATTGAAATGTCGTTTCCAGAGATCAGGCGGACAATATTTTCCTCTGGGTAGCGCACTGCGTCGTGTGTCCGCGACCCGGGCAGCGGTGCGCAGGAGATTCAGAAAATGGCGCTGGCGTTGGCGTTGGCAATCACCCTGATCACGCTGGCCTCCTGCGGGCTTTTCCTGTGGCACGGCGGGTGGCTTCCGCAAGCCATTTCCACTATTGCTCCGGCCATCGATCACCAATTCCTGGTGACGTTCATTGTCTGCGGAATTCTCTTCATTGCTTCCCAGATCACGCTCGCAATCTTCATCTGGCGCTATCGGGGCCGTCGCAAGAACGCGGGCGCCCGTGTGAACCCTACTCAAGGCAACGCTGCGCTCGAATACACCTGGGTTGTCATCGCTGCGGTCATATTCATTACCTTGGGCTTGGCGGGGAATCGAATCTGGGCTCGCGTTCACTTCACCGGACCTGCGCCGGGAGCGCTGCGCGTGGAAGTGTGGGGCGAGCAATTCCAATGGACCTTCCGCTATCCAGGGCCGGATGGCGCCTTTGGCCCCATTCATCCCAATCTGATGAATGACAGCCTGGGAAATGTTCTGGGACTTGACCGCCAGCACGATCCTGCGTCGCGTGATGACATTATCACCACCACTCTGGCCGTGCCGGTGAATCAGCCGGTTGAGCTTACCCTGCGATCGAAGGACGTTATCCATTCCTTTTCTGTGCGCGAGCTCAGGTTGAAGCAAGACGTGGTGCCGGGCATGGAGATTCCCATTCATTTCACGGCCACGCGGACGGGCCGCTATGAAATCTACTGCTCGCAGCTCTGCGGTCTGGGGCATTACAAGATGCACGCGGATCTGGTGGTGATGACCCAGCCCGATTTCAAGAGTTGGCTGCGCAAAATGGCCGCGCGCGAGTAAGTCAAAATCGCGGAGTAGACCTAATTAGTCCTGCGTGGCGCACACATGGCGTGGTGTGCCATGTATGCGGCTGGTGCGGGTCGCATACATCGCAAAAAGCACGATGTATGCGCCACCCATTGAAAGGGATTGTCTGCCCAAATCAAAATGCCTCAACCACAGTCCCAATCCGCCCTCCAACCGAAGCCGGGACCGAAGGCCGGCTTCATGCGGAAATACATTTTCAGCGCCGATCACAAAGTTATTGGAATCCAGTATTACCTGCTAGGACTGTTTGCCGTGTGGGTGGGCATCGTTCTATCACTTATCATCCGGATGCACTTGGCGTGGCCGCACATTGCCATCCCTCTTCTCGACAGGCTTTCGCCGCTCGGCGCTCCCGCCGGCCTTTTGACGCCCGAGTATTACCTTTCTTTGCTCACGCTGCATGGTACGCTGATGGTCTTTTTCGTGCTGACCACGGTGCCGCAGAGCGCCTTTGGCAATTACTTTCTCCCCACTCAGCTCGGGTCGCGCGAGATGGCTTTTCCCCGGCTTAACATGCTCTCCTTCTGGCTCACGCTGGCTGCGCTTGGCGTGCTGCTCTCAACCCTCTTCGTGCCCAATGGTCCTCCGATCAGCGGCTGGACGGCCTATCCTCCCCTGAGCGCCGTGGGGGCCATCGCCGGGCCGGGCGAAGGCCTTGGACAAACATTGTGGCTCGTCTCCCTCGGCATTTTCTGCATTGGGTCGGTATTGGGCGCGATCAATTTTATCGTCACCACGCTTGATCTGCGCGCGCGGGGCATGACGCTCATGCGCATGCCGCTCACCGCCTGGGCATGGTTCGTTACCTCGGTGATGATACTCTTTTCGTTTTCAGTGTTGTTCGCCGCAGCCGCTTTGCTTCTGCTGGACCGCCTGGGCGGAACGAGTTTTTTCATTCCTCAGGGCCTCGTGGTCAGCGATCAATTGATTCACGGCGGTGGAGGCTCGCCGCTCCTCTGGCAGCACCTCTTCTGGTTCTTCTGCCATCCCGAGGTCTATATCGCCATTCTGCCTGGCATGGGCGTCACGTCGCACGTGCTCTCCGTCTTCTCGCGCAAGCCCGTGTTCGGCTACCGCGCCATGGTTTATTCCACGCTCGCCCTCGGGTTCCTGGGCTTCTGCGTGTGGGGCCACCACATGTTCGTGAGCGGAATGAACCCCTACAATGCGCTGGCCTTCGGGACGCTCACGATGGTGATTGCGGCGCCCTCCGCCGTTAAGACGTTCAACTGGCTGGGAACGATTTGGGGCGGCAAAATCCGCTTCTCAACGGCGATGCTCTTTGCCCTGGGATTTATATCGCTCTTCATTACCGGTGGGCTCAGCGGCCTTTTTCTGGCGCAGCCGCCGCTCGATCTTTATCTGCACGCCACGTATTTTGTGGTGGCGCACTTCCACCTCATCATGGGTGTGGCAGCGGTTTTTGGGATTTTCTCCGCCACATACTTCTGGTTTCCCAAGATGACTGGCCGCATGATGAACGAGACGCTGGGCCGCATTCATTTCTGGTTCACGTTTGCCGGGGTCTACTGCGTCTTCATGCCCATGCACTTTCTGGGTCTCGCAGGAAATCCGCGAAGGTACTCATCCTTCGGCAGCGTGCGCTTCCTCGCGCCCTTGCTGCACCTCCACGTTTTTATATCCATCGCTGCGCTTGTCACTGCGGCGGCGCAATTGGCTTTCATGCTGAACGTCGTATGGAGTCTTTTCAAAGGCCGCCCGGCCGCGGAAAATCCCTGGGAGGCTACGTCGCTCGAGTGGACACTTTCCTCGCCGCCTCCCTGGCGCGCATTCCCAGCAAACCTGCCCGTGGTGCGCCACGGTCCCTACGAGTACGGAATGCCAGGTCTTACGCAAGATTACGTCATGCAAAATGCGCCGCAGGAGAGCTCCAAGGGCCTCGACTAACGAAGAGAGTTCAAGGAGACTTGCGTAGCCAGTAACATTGATCGCAAGGCTTCGGCGGGTAGCGTTGTAGCGCAGAGTTTTGCTGCTAAAACTCTGCGGCCTTTCACGATTCCATTCGAAAGACCGCAGAGTTTCAAAAGCAAAGCCCTGCCGCTGCAGCAGCCCACCACAATATACAGCCATCACCGGATTGACCGTGCCGCTGATGCCAAGGCAAACTATCAGAGCGGGAAGGGTTTCGGAGAATTAGCACCGGCTCACCGAGGATAACCATGCGTCTTTTGCCGGCCACATTTTCCCTCGGCGGACTGCACAAATCCTGCTGGACGTTCATTCATGGCATGTGGAGCAAGATGAATGCGGACGATGCCTTTGCGCTTTCCGCGCAAATGTCGTTCTATTTCGTGCTGGCGCTGTTTCCATTTCTGATCTTGCTTGCCGCGCTGATCGGCACGCTCCCGTTCACCGGGTTATGGGACAGCGTTTTGGCATGGATTATCCTATACCTGCCCAGGACGTCCCAGCACCTGGTATTTCAAACGATCGTAGGCCTCACGAACCAGCACGTAAGGTTTCTCTCGATTGGCCTGGTGGGCACCGCATGGGCTTCCACGGGAGGAACCCTGAGCCTTATGTCCGCGCTCAACATTGTTTACCAAGCCAAAGAAACGCGGAGTTATGTACACAGGGTGGGCTTTTCCTTGCTTGTGCTCTGCGTCCTGGCCTTTCTTTTTATCGGCACTTTCGGCCTGTTGACGGCGGGGAATTGGGTTGGCGGGTGGGTGGCCCGGCACGGTCCGTCCCCTCACGCGATAGTGTGGCTATGGCATATTGGGCGCTGGGCTCTTTCGTTTGTGTTCACCGCCCTGGCCGTCGCCATCATTGACAACACTTTTCCCAACCGCCAATTGCGCTGGCATTGGATCAGCTCCGGGATGCTATTTACCGTCGTCGTTTGGGTGCTTTCTACCAACGCATTCAATTTCTATATTTCTCATTTCGGTGGCTACGAGAGGACGTATGGCGTGCTTGGCATATTCGTTATTTTGATGATTTGGATTTATATCTCAAGCCTCATCATCATAGTCGGCGCCGAAATCAACTGCCAGCGCGCTGGCCGTTGCCGATCCTGAACGGATTTGTAGGGGCGTTCTCCTGTCTCCAAGCGGAGACAGGTAGCGTAGAGTTTTGCTTTTGAAACTCTGCGTTTTTTTGGTACAGAATCATGAAAGACCGCAGAGTTTTAACCACAAAACTCCGCGCTACAACGTTGCCCATAGGGAGCACGGCAAGCAGCGCTTGCCGTCAGCAGCGCCCTTACAACCATGAATAAATTAAGACATCTGCTTGCGCTGGCTGGAATCGCGCTCCTGATCGTTTTTGCGCATACGCCGGGCGGGCGCGCGCAGCAGTCAATGCCGGGCGAGTACTATGAGGGGCAAACGGTCGTTGCGGTGGACGTTGTGGCCAGCCCAACCGTTGACCTTAAAACCCTGCGGCCACTCGTTCAGCAGAAGGCGAACGCGCCATATTCAAAGGCAAAGATTCAGGCAACGATCGCGGCTTTTATGTCTACCGGGAAGTTTACCAAGGTGGATGTGCAAGTACAGCCTGAGGCGGATGGGTTGCACATGACGTTTATCCTTCAGCCGGCGTACTACATCGGCTTGATCACATTTCCTGGGGCAGCGGATCAGTTTGCCTATCCACGCCTTCTACAGGTCGTGAACTATCCCGCCGAAGAGCCCTATGACGAACAGCGGGCTCGCCAGGGAGTTCCGGCCCTGTTGCGCTTTTTCGCCCAACACGGGTACTTTCTGGCGCGCGTTCGGCCGGAAACCCAGCTTGACCCAAGCCATCGATTGGCCAGCATTATTTACCATGTGACGCTCAACAAGCACGCGCGCATTGGCCGCATCGAGATCATCGGCCCGCCCCCTGCCGAGGCGGCGCGCATCAGGGGAGCATTGCACTCGTTCCACGCCCGGCTGAAGGGCGGTGATTTGAAGCCAGGCAAACCATATTATCCCACACGGATTCAGTCCGCGGTGAGTACCATCCAGGACTATCTTGGCAATCACGGCTGGCTCGCCAGCCGGGTGACGGTGGGAAAGCCTCAATACAATCCGCGGGATAATCAGGCCGCCTTGAACTTTCACGTCGTGCTCGGCCCCAAGGTGGAGATTCGAGTGACCGGCGCCAAGATCGGAGGGAAGACACTAAAGCAATTGGTCCCGATTTACGAGGAGAAATCCTTCGACCAGGATCTGGTGGAAGAGGGCGAGCGTAATATTGTCTCTTACTTCCAATCCAAGGGTTACTTTGATGTGAAGGTGGACCCGCAGATTAAAACCACACCATCTGAAATCGTTCTAGACTATCTCGTTCATCGCGGCAACCGACATACCGTGATCAGCGTCCGTATCAAAGGCAATCACCACTTTGAAGAGGACGACCTGATGAGCAACGTGCTCATCCAGAAGGCGCACTTTTTCTCGCACGGCAAGTTCAGCAACGACTTGCTTAATCAAAGCGTGAAGAATCTTGAGAGTGTGTACCACAACGCCGGCTTTGAAGGCGTCAAGGTAGAACCAAAGGTGGTTGATCTTGAGCCCAAAATTGAGGTCACATTCCAGATTGCGGAGGGACCACAGACCATTGTGAATACCCTAAGCGTCGAGGGTCTTAAGGCGGAGAGCCTTGCCACCCTCGCACCCCACGGATTAAGGTTGCGGCCAGGGCAGCCCTATTCACCTAGCGAAATTACCCACGATCGGAGCCGGATCGTGGCTTCTTACCTGAATCTCGGCTACCTCAATGCCAGTTTCCAAGCCACCGTCAAGCCGCTGTCTGAGAATTCGCATCGCGTGGACGTCACGTACCTGATCCACGAAGGGGTCCAGGCACGCATCAGCGGCGTTGAAATCCTCGGCGAGCAGCAGACCCGGCGTCAGTTTATCCAGAGCAATCTTACCGTGAAGCCGGGTGCGCCGCTCAGTGAGGGCAAAATGCTAGGGTCGGAAAGCGCGCTCTACGATCTTGGCATCTTTGACTGGGCCAGCGTTGACCCGGTCCGCCCATTGGCAGGACAAACGGCGGATGCGGTTAACGTGAATCCCCCTGCGGCGGACGCAGGCCCGGTTAAGGACGATGTGTTGGTGAGAGTTCATGAAGCGAAACGGAATAGTATCAGCTACGGTTTCGGTTTTCAATTAACGCCTCGAAGCGGCAGTCTTTCAACCGGCATTATCGCATTGCCGGGCCTGCCGATTATAGAATTGCCGCCATCGTTTCGTGTGATCGAGAAGAATTACATCAGCCCGCTGGGGTCGGTTGAGTATAGCCGCCTCAACATGCGCGGCCGCGGCGAAACCGCTGCCGTGTCAACCCTTCTTTCGAGGCTTGACCAGCGGGCTGAGATTACCTATAGCGATCCGGAATTCCGGGGCTTGGATTGGAGTTCGCTGTTCACCGTTTCGGCCGAACGGACAACGCAGAACCCGCTCTTTACGGCGCGCTTTGGGCAAGCGTCTTACCAACTCGATCGAGCTCTGAACGCGGCCAAAACGGAGCACCTGCAGTTTCGTTACAGTTTCCAGCGCACGAGCCTTACCAATTTGCTGATTCACGGATTCGTCTCGCCTGAGGATCAGTCCATTCATTCGTCGACGCTAGCTGCCTCTTTCATTCGTGACACACGAGATAAGCCGCTTGACGCCCATCGCGGCGTCTACCAGACGCTGAATTTTGGAGTCACCCCGACCGCGCTGGGATCAAGCGACAGCTTCGCGCGGTTTTTCGGCCAGGCGGCTGTCTACCACCAGGTTAAGCCTTGGATGGTGTTGGCGGACAGTGTCCGGCTGGGCATGGAAGAACCGTTTGGAGGCAGTCACATTCCGCTCAGTGAGCGTTTCTTTTCCGGCGGAGCTGACAGCCTGCGGGGATTTCCAATCAATGGCGCTGGCCCGCAGACCACCGCGACCCTCTGCTCGCAGTTGAATGACCCGAAAAGTTGCACGGCGAAAATTCACGTGCCGGTGGGCGGCCCGCAACTGTTTATCTTGAATTCCGAGGCGCGTTTTCCCATACCCATCATGAAGGAGCTAGGCGGGGTGATTTTCTACGATGGCGGCAACGTTTATGACCACGTGGGCTTCAGCCGGTTTTTCAGCCAGTACAGCAATACCGTCGGCTTTGGCCTTCGCTATAACACGCCCGTGGGGCCAATCCGCGTGGATATTGGGCGGAACCTCAGCCCTATCCCAGGGAACAAGGCGATTCAGATTTTCTTTACGCTGGGTCAATCGTTTTGAGTTGGCGGCGATTAAAATTCTAGAAGTCTTGAAGTTCTGAACTTGATGTAAATGAGTCAAGTTTTCTGACGTGGAAGGGCATGACTCAAGCCCGTTTGTCAGGGACCACCCCTCACCCGCCGCTTCGCGGCACCCTCTCCCGTGGGGAGAGGGCGAGGGTCACAACCTCCCGAGAAGGCCAGCCCTCTCCATTAGGGAGAGGGGGACCACGAAGTGGTGGGTAAGGGCGTTTCCGGCGCGGTTAAAACCGTGCCCTGACGCGCTCCTGTCGAACTTAACCTTGTAACATTAATGATCGACGTCTCGGCAATTTGCGATTCTCAGTAGTTTGCTCTGGAGAAGCCCTTGAGATCACGAAAACGTCTCCTTTTAAAAATTGCCATCGGGCTTCTGGTGTTTCTCGTGATCGCCGGGGGGGTGGGCGTACTTATCCTCCGCAGCCGTTCTTTTCACCGGTATGTGCTGGCGCAGGTCATTGACCGCGCAGAGCA
>JBOGJX010000495.1:0-5219 GCA_050745285.1 Terriglobia bacterium | reverse complement strand
TGCTTGCTGCGCCCGGTCATTTTAGGCGCGGCAAGCAGCGCCCCTACGAATCTCCTGAGGTTGTGGCCACGGCACGAAACGGCCCATGCGATCAGCTCGCATTCAAGGCGGCGGAGTATTCCAGGGGCAACTCGATAATAAACTGAGTGCCGGCCGGCCAATTCTCTTCCACGCGAATACTGCCGTTGTGCTCGGAGACGATCCGGCTGACAATTGCGAGTCCGAGGCCGGTGCCGCGTTGTTTAGTAGAAAAGTATGGCAGAAAGAGCCGTTCCTTCGCCTCCTGCGAAATGCCGGGGCCGCTATCCGCTACGACGACGATAACGCTTTCGCGCTCGATGTCCAAGCGGGACCGCACCCAGATTTCCCTGGAGGCTGAGTTTTCGAGGACCTCAGCGGCATTGTCGATGAGATTCACCACGGCTCTCTTCATCTGCTCGGGGTCAACGCGCACCGTGGGAATGTTTGCTGCCAGGTCGCGGTGAATGCGAATGCTGGAAAGGCGCCCGTTAAAAACTCCAAGCGCGTTGTCGATGATCTGGTTCAAGCGTGACGGCACGGGTTGTGAGGCAGGAAACCGCGCGAAGTTAGAAAATTCATCGACCAGCGCCTCGAGCGTTGAGACCTCCCGCTCGATGAGGGAGGCGCTCTCCGTCACTGCGGAAAGCAAGCTGGGTGGCGTAACATCCAGGGAGGACTTTTCAATGAGCCGTTGAATGCGGCCGGAGGAAAGCCGAATCGGAGTGAGCGGGTTCTTAATCTCGTGGGCGATGCGCTGCGCGACCTCGCGCCATGCCTCGCTGCGCTGCGCTTTGGCAACGTCCGTCAGGTCCTCGATGACCATGACGAAGCCGACGGCGCCGTGCTGAGTCGACACGGATGATAGCGTAAGGCTAACAAAAGCGCGCCGGCCTCCGAGTCCCAGCGTCAACTGCCGGTTGACCACGCCTTGGCGCTGGGAGCGGCGAAAGAGCCGGGAGATCTCTCGCGCCTCGTCGGGAGCGAACAGGCCGGACAGGCTGTGGGCGGTCTTCACCGAGGCGCTTCCGAACAATCGTTCCGTCGCCGAATTCACCCGGGTTATCTCGCCCTGCGGGTCAAACGAGATCACCCCGGCAGGGACGTTCTCGAGGATGACTTCCATTGTGTTGCTGTGCTCTTCCATCTCCCGGTTGGCGCGTTGCAGATCCTGCGTTGCTTTTTCAATGGCGAGGCGGCTCTCCTGGAGTTGCCGGATCATCTCGTTAAAAAGGCCGATCAGGCTTCCGAGTTCGGCGTCCGCCCGCGTTGTGATTCGCCAGCCCAGGTTTCCCTCCAAGACCGCGTGCGTGGCCTCGGCAAGCGCTTGGACCGGCACCGTGACCTGCTTCGCAAAGAACATGGCAAGCCACGTGGCGGCAAACAGGATCAGCAGCGTGATGAGGAGCAGAATGGACAAGTAGAAGCGCTTTAAGGCTTTCTTTTCACGGCTCAGCTCGTCGTAGCGGTGCGCCTGCTGCTGAATCTGGCTCGCCATTAATTGAATGTTGAGCGGCAGGCGGCGGACAGTGACCACGGTCCCCAGATTGTTGCCGGCCTGGTTTGTAACCCGCTGCGCCGCAAAAAACAGCTCAGAGCTGTTTCGACGCATGCTGGCGGTCATGCCGCCCGGCGGAATTTTCTCCGTTGTGGCCTCGGGAAAAATTCGCAACAATTCCGCAAGACCGGGTTGGGACTTGCCAGCGCGGGCCACCACGCGGCCGGTGGGGTCCAGGCAGATCACGGATTCAAGCCGCAGTCCATCCGCGAGGCGGCCCAGAAATCGCGTGAGGCCGGCGCCGTCATTCAAAGCGAGTTGCCGCTGAAGACGTCCGAGCGAGGCCAAATGCCCGGCATTCTCAAGCGCTTCCTGCTGCGACTGTATTGCCACCTGCTGCGTGATGGCCGTCGCGTCCTGGCGAACCGTGTCAAACGGAATAGCGAACCACTTGTCGATGCTGCGGTTGATCAGCCCGTAGGAAAAAAGAAAGAGAAAGCATACAGGCAGCACCGAGAGCACAAGGAATGCTGCCACCATTTTGGTTTTGAACCGCGCCCCCATCCTGTTCATCCTTCGCTCCGCGTAGAGCTTCAGAAGGATGCGCGTGAGGATGAGGGCAAAAACCACAAATAGGACAAAGACGAAGGCGGAAACCGCGGCCAGGAAAAACGTCTCCGTGGCGTTGTGCGGATGGATGAACTTCAGGTTCAGCGAAGCCTGGCTCCATCCGATGAGGAACAAAACGGGGACCAGGATGAGAAGGAAGATCAGAAACGAGCGGTGAGTCTTATGGAGCTTTTCATCCATGGCGTTAGTTCACGCAGGGAGGGGCTGGCGGTTCCACTGACTCCTGCCCGCCGGGCAGATATTTCCGGAGTGGGCACTCCTGGCACCGGGGTGCTTGCCGCCGGCAGTAGCGCTTCCCCGTCTCCACAAGCAAGGCATGGAACTCGTTAAAAGTGCGGGCGTCACGCGGCAGCTCTTGGTGCAAAAGCTCCTGGGCCGCTTCATAGGCTGCACCGGGGACAAGCCATCCGTGGCGCGATAGGATGCGCCGCGTGTAGGCATCTGCCACAAAAAAAGGCATCCTCCCAGCATAGAGAAGAATAGCGTCTACAGTCTCAGGACCCATCCCTTTAATCTCAAGGAGGTGCTCCCGCAATTCCCTGGGATGAACCGAAAAAAGCTCGCGCAATGACCCCTGATGTTTCGAATCCAGGCATTCGACAAACCTTCGGATGGTTGCCGCTTTTTGCCGGAAAAAGCCAGCTTGCCGTATGCACGCCTCGATTTCGCCCAGGCTCGCCAATCTCAGGTTCTCGAGTTTGAGCAGGCCGGACCGGCGAAGGCGTTTGACCGCAAGGGAGGCGTTCTGCCACGCCGTATTCTGGGTCAGAATTGCTCCCAGAATCACCTCCATCCGCGTGCGGGCTGGCCACCAACCTTGCGGGCCGAAGTGTTGCATGAGGCGTTCGTAATACTCCGTAAGTGACCCCTCCCGCACCGAAGAAGGGAAAACACCCGGCAAGGCCATATGGGTTAAAGTTATGCTCCCGAAGTGACGATGTCAAGATTGGTAGCGGTGTGGAATCAATTCCACCGCGTGTGGGCTGCGAGCGCCTTCGGCAAGGGGAGATACGAGCAGAGGGCCGCCCAAGGTTCTGATAAATGGAGTCTGGCGTTGAGTACTCAGATGATAGTGGGGCGGCTGGGTGAAATACTGTTGCGGGAGAAGCGGGTCTCCGAGGCCCAGCTTCGCCAGGCGATGGACCACCAGAAGACTCACGGCGGCAGGCTGGGGCACTCGCTGGTGAAGCTGGGCTTTGCCACCGACGAAGACGTCACCGAAGCCTTGGCCGCGCAATATGGCGTGCCCTCGGTCAAGCTGAGCGAGTTTCCGATTGACCCGGCGGCAGTCAAGCTCATCCCGATGGAGACCGCGCTCAAGCACCATGTGCTGCCCCTGTTGCGCACGGGCGCCTCGCTGACCCTGGCATTGGGCGATCCGGCGAACGTCTTTGCGTTGGACGATGTGAAGTTCCTGACGGGTTTGAACATTGAGCCGGTATTGGCGCCCGAGCCAGACATCGACCAGGCGATCAAAAGCTATTACGGCAACGTCGAAGACGTGGCGCGAAAAAAGGAGATCGATGACCTGGTCAGTTTTCTCGACGAGGGCACGGCCGGCAGCGTGGAGCTCGATGAATCAAGCGAAGACGCGCTTAACCTGGCGGATCTCGAGAAGGCGGCGGAGGAAGCGCCGGTCATCCGCTTAGTCAACTACGTGCTGGGCGACGCCGTCAAACGCGGGGCGAGTGACATCCACCTGGAGCCGTATGAGAAGGAATACCACGTCCGCTACCGGATTGACGGTCTTCTGCAGGCCGTCATGAGCCCGCCGCTCAAGCTCCGCGATGCCATCATCAGCCGCGTAAAGATCATGGCGAAGCTCGACATCGCGGAAAAGCGCCTTCCCCAGGACGGCCGGATTATGCTCAAGCTGATGCACGGGGGTAAGAAGAAGCAGCTTGATCTTCGCGTTTCCGTGCTGCCGACGCTGCACGGCGAAAAGATCGTCATGCGCCTGCTTGACAAGGAAAACCTGCGGCTCGACATGACCAAACTGGGTTTTGAGTCTGAGGCATTGGAGAAATTCAAAAAAGCGATTGTTAAACCTTATGGCATGGTGCTGGTCACCGGACCGACCGGCAGCGGCAAGACGAACACCTTGTATTCCTCGATTGCGCAACTCAATAAGGAAGACACCAACATCATGACCGCTGAGGATCCGGTGGAATTCCAGTTGCCTGGCATTAACCAGGTGCAGATGAAGGAACAGATCGGGCTGAATTTTGCCGCTGCCCTGCGGTCGTTTCTGCGTCAAGACCCGAACATCATCCTGGTGGGGGAAATCCGCGATTTCGAGACCGCAGAAATTGCGACCAAAGCGGCTCTTACCGGGCATATGGTCCTCTCCACGCTGCACACGAATGACGCCCCATCCACCATCTCCCGGCTGATGAATATGGGCATCGAGCCGTTCCTTGTGGCCACCTCCGTGCACCTTATTTGCGCCCAGCGCCTGGTGCGCCGCATCTGCCCAGAGTGCAAAACCCACGATCCCACGACTCCCCAGGTGCTGATGGACGCGGGCTACTCGCCGGAGGAGGCAAAGACCGTGACGCCATGCAAGGGTCGAGGCTGCAACGCCTGCGGCGGCAGAGGCTACAAGGGCCGGGTGGGTCTCTACGAAGTCATGGAGACGACAGACGAGCTGAGGGAACTGATCCTCACCGGAGCGTCCGCGCTCGAGCTCAAGCGGAAGGCCATCGAGCAGGGAATGATCACGCTGCGCCTGAGCGGGTTGACCAAAGTCAAGGCGGGCCAGACGACGCTCGAAGAGGTGATCCGCGAGACCGTGCTTTGACCGGCGGCCGAAAACTCAAAGAGGCTGCCATCCTGAGCCCTTCGGCTTCGCTCAGGGTAAACTCCGCGAAGGATTTGCCCTGCAGAGTTCGGCCAGGAGAGCGGAAGGGCACGGCCGGTTTTCTAACGATTGGCCGTGCCGGAAACGCCATCACCCGGCTCGCGGCGGGAAGCACCGCTTCCCCGCTCACCACCCTCTCCCCAGGGGAGAGGGCAGGAAAGAAATAAGGGGCCAGCCCTCTCCCTTAGGGAGAGGGGGAACCGCGAAGCGGTG
>JBOGJX010000494.1:0-15775 GCA_050745285.1 Terriglobia bacterium | reverse complement strand
TTTTCAAACTCCACGACACCTTCGGTCTGCGCCCGGATTTCGTCCGCGACGTTGTGAAACATTACGGCCTGGACGTTGACCTCGAGGGCTACGAGGCCGAAATGCAGCGCCAGCGCGAGCGTGCGCGTGCAAGCTGGAAAGGCGCCGACAAGAAGATAGCCTCTCCGGTGTACCGCGAACTCGCCGAGAAGCACACGACTACTTTCGACGGCTACGCACAGACCGAATCAGCAGATTGTAAAGTGGTGGCGCTGGTCGTAAATGGCGAAAGCGTGACACAAGCAAGTGCGGGAACGAAGGCGGAAGTGATCCTCGACCACACGCCCTTCTACGCCGAGGCGGGCGGTCAACTTGGAGATAAGGGACGCCTCTACGGAGAATCAGGCGAAGAGGTGGCACAAGTTACGGACATGCAGCGCCCGGTGACAGGATTGATCGTTCACAAGGTCACCGCGCTGCAGCCGCTTGAAGTAGGCATGAAGATCATCGCCAAGGTTGAGGCCGAGCGCCGTGATGCCATTCGTCGCAATCACACAGCGACACATTTGCTGCACGCGGCGCTGCGGACAACGCTTGGAACGCACGTGAAGCAGGCTGGTTCGCTCGTCGCGCCCGATAGGTTGCGCTTCGACTTCACGCATTACGCTCCACTTGAAGAGCAAGACCGCCTGGACATCGAAGACCTGGTGAACCAGCATATCCTGGCGAACGAAGAGATGCACACAAATGTGATGGATATTGACTCCGCCCTCAGCACGGGCGCCATGGCCTTGTTCGGAGAGAAGTACGGCAACAAGGTGCGCGTGGTTTCGGTGGGTGATGGCTCGTATTCCAAGGAACTGTGTGGCGGCACGCACGTCCGGCGCACGGGAGATATTGGGCTCTTCAAACTTGTTTCTGAGGGAAGCGTTTCAGCCGGTACGCGCCGCATTGAAGCTATCACCGGTACGGATGTACTCCAGCATCTCCGCAAAGCCAGCGACACGCTGGCGCACCTTGGCGAGACGCTGCGCTCGAAGCCCGATGCGATTTTGCCCGCAGCGGAGGCACTGGTACAAGAGGAAAAGAGGCTCCGCAAAGAACTTGAGGCGCAGCAATTGAAACGCGCCACGGCGGCCGCAGACGACCTGATTGAACGCGCCCGCGAAGTCAAGGGCGTGCGCATTCTCGCCGCGCGGGTCGAATCTTTAGACCGCTCTGCCATGCGCCAGATGGTGGATAATCTGCGCGCCAAACTCGGCACGGGCGTGATCGTGCTGGGAACCGCGAGCGATGGCGGCGTGGCACTCGTGGCCGCAGTTTCAAAGGATCTCACGGCAAAACTCGATGCCGTGAGAATCGTCAAAGCCGCATCGGTTATCGTGGAAGGCTCAGGCGGCGGTCGCAAGGACCTGGCCGAAGCCGGCGGAAAAAACCCAGGAAAACTGCAGGAAGCGCTCGACGCCGTTCCGGGCATCATCAAAGGCATGTTATAGCCACGGCTTGTCTTTTTGGCAAGATTTTCGGAGCGTGTCATTACTGGGCGAAGCGGAAAAGCGGCTATTCCACGATTCACAAGCAGATTCTTCGCTTCGCTCAGAATGACAGATCACGCGGCTTTTGTGGCGATCAAGCCTGCGAACGGCTGATAGCTGATAGCACACCTTATGACACTTCGTTCATTTTACTTCTCTCTTTTCCTAATATTTTCCGCGCCCACCCTATGGGCGCAAGGCATTCCGCTCAATCCTCCTGTTCCCGGAAGCCTTGGCATAAACATCCATTTCACCAATCCGGCGCCCGGCGAAATGAAGGAAATTGCCGATGGGGGCTTCCGCTGGGTGCGCATGGATCTTGACTGGGGCAGTACAGAACGGGTAAAGGGCAAGTACGATTTCTCCGCTTACGACAAACTCCTCGCGGCGCTCGCTCCCTATCACATCCGGCCCATTCTGATCCTCGATTACTCAAATAAATTTTATGATCACAACCTTTCGCCTTACGACGAAGTAGGCCGCCAGGCATTTGCCAACTGGGTGGCAGCGGCCGTGAATCATTTCCACGGGCGAGGCGTGGCCTGGGAAATGTACAACGAGCCCAATTGGACATTCTGGAGGCCCAAGCCCAACGTGCAGGATTACATCAAGCTGGCGTTGAAAGTGGGCGAGACGATTGAAGAAACAGACCCGGGTGAAACGTATATCGGGCCCGCGGGCGCTTTGATTGATCTACCTTTCTTGAAGGCGTGTTTTGAGGCTGGCCTGCTGAATTACTGGTCGGCCGTCTCGGTGCATCCTTACCGTCAGAGAATTCCCGAGTCGGTTTCCGGTCCCTACGCAGATTTGCGCAAACTGATCGCAACCTATGCGCCGGCCGGCAAGACCATACCCATTATTGCCGGTGAATGGGGTTACCCGAGCACTCCCGATTGGTTTAACATGAGCGAAGCGGGACAGGCACAAATGCTCGCCCGCGAGTTCCTCACCAACATTGCGGAAGGCATTCCCATCACCATCTGGTACGATTGGGGAGACGGGAACGAAGCGTCAAAATCCTCCGACGATCATTACGGCATCGTCAAATCGGACTATCACCAGGGCGGGAATCCCGCCTATCCACCCAAACCCGTCTATCTTGCGGCGCAAACACTTTTCCGCTTCTTTGACGGGTATACATTCCGCAAGCGCCTGGCCGTGGGGAGCCCGGAAGATTACGTGCTCCTGTTCACAAAACAGGACGGCGCGCGCCTGGCGGCATGGACCACAGGAAATGCACCCGAGGTGGTGACGATTCCCGGCGCGCGGGGAAAATTCCACGTCATCGGAATTGTAGGAGCAGAAATGCGCGGCCTGCGTGCGCATCGCCACGGCCTCAAGATCACCCTCTCGAATTCACCCCAATATCTTGCGCCCCAAAAGACTGGCGGATTGGCCCGTGTTGTGGCACAGAAATAATGAGTGGCTGGTCGCCGGAACGGCGAGGTTAAGACCAAACACTGTTCAGTTAACCAACTTTTCGTCGTAATGCGAAGGTTTTGGGCGTATGCCATTCTGAGCCCTCAGCGCTTGCGCCGCATGCAAACCCCTTCTATGCTTGCCCTATGAAGTTGCCATCCCGCCATTCCGGCATCTCGATGGCGCTCGTCATCATCTTGGCAATCATTCTGGTGGTGCTTGCCGTTCTTCAAATACGATGGACCGGCCAGGTGAGCCAGGCGGACCGCGAGCGCATGCAGACTAATTTGCAAACAGAGGTCCAGCGCTTCCGGCGAGACTTTTATCTTCAATTGCTGCGCATTTGCTGGGCTTTTCAGTCTCCTGAAGAGGGATATACAAAGAACTCTCTTAGATTTTATGCGGGCCGCTATGACGACTGGATGAGCGCTTCCGCCCGCCCGGATATTGTGGCCGGGCTGTTCGTGTGGGATCGCGCCGGGGGCCGCCTGCTCCGGCTGGATCCCTCTCTTGGCCGGTTCAAACCCGCCGCCTGGCCGGAAGAACTCCAAACACTGAGGCATGACCTCGAACAAATAAATCCCGTATCCATGCGCAGTGTGCCCTCGGAATCCGTGGGGCAAAGCTGGGCGCTCGATGAAGAGTCGCACACTCTCTTCCACCCTTTCCCGAATGCCTCGCGGAAAGGTCCGGACTCGGATAATCCTCCGCGCGTTAGCCCAAGCGGCGGGATCATCATTGATCTCAACATGGACTTTGTCTGGCATACGCTGCTTCCCGAACTCGTCGCCCGGTATTTTCGCGGTCCGGGCGGCTCTGATTACCGCGTTTCAGTCATCAGCGGTGGCAGTCCGGTGAAAATTTATTACCAGTCCTTGCCCGCTTCGCTTACGGGAACCGCCTTCACCGGCGATATTGTTGAGAACCTCATTCGAGGAGGAGGCAGCAACGTTGCGGAGCGCCCCACCGCGCGGGAGGAGTTGGCGGAGGAGAAAGGGGAGGCGGCCAGATTCTCCAAGGTGACGCCACAAAACCAGAGGGGTTTCTTACCCCTCATCACGATCGCCGGAGGGGGCGATGCCTGGCGATTGGTTGTGCGCCATCGCTCGGGGTCGGTCGAAGCCGCAGTGCTTAGCCTTCGCCACCGGGACCTTGCGGTAAGCCTCGGCGTTTTGTTTTTGCTCGCCATCAGTATGGCGTTGATTGTGGTCTCGGCGCAGCGGGCACAGCGGCTCGCCCGGTTGCAGATGGATTTTATGGCTGGCGTTTCCCACGAGTTGCGGACGCCCCTCGCGGTGATATGCTCTGCGGCCGAAAATCTTGCCGATGGGGTCGTCACCGCCCCCGCGCAAGTGCAAAATTACGGCGTGCTGATCCGCGACGAGGGGCGGCAGCTCTCGGAGATGGTGGGCCAAATCCTCACCTTCGCTGCGGGCCAAGGCGGCCATCGCGCCTACCACGCGCGCCCCTTGGATATGGCCTCGCTGATTGAGGAAACCCTGCTCAACCTTCAACCCACGCTAGAGTCTGAACAGGTGGTCGTGGAAAGGCACTTGGAGCCGGGTTTGCCTCCGGTTTTCGGAGATCCTTCGGCTCTGGAACGCTGCGTCCAGAATCTCATTTCGAATGCCATCAAGTACGGCGGCGAGAGCCGGTGGGTGGGGATTTGGACGCGCAAGGCGTTGGACAAAAGCGGCGATGAAGTCCAGATTTCCGTCGAGGATCGCGGCCGCGGCATTGATCCTGAGGATATGCCCCATATCTTCAAGCCTTTTTATCGCGGCAAGAACGGCAGCCCCACTCAAATTCATGGAACCGGACTCGGCCTGAGCCTCGCCAAAGACATTGCCGAAGCCATGGGCGGCCAGCTTAGTGTCACGAGCGAACTGGGCAACGGTAGCTGCTTCACCCTCCACCTCCCGGCCCTAGTGGTTGCGAGCCGCTTGCCGCAAGGATAGCCGCTGCACGGCGTTTCTGCCGCGGGTCTACAATGAACGAAAGACCCACGGCACAAAAGCCGTGCCGTGGCTACTATCCTGGGTGTGTAAGAATGGATAAAAACATCCTGTTGGTGGAAGACGAACCGGGGTTGTTACTAACCCTCAGCGACCGGTTGTCCAAAGAAGGCTACGCCATAGAAACCACCCGCGACGGGCAATCCGGGCTGGAGATGGCCTTGGCGGGAGCATTCGATCTTGTGATCCTTGATGTGATGCTGCCGCGCAAGAGCGGCATCGACGTTTGCCGCGATCTCAGGCAAGCTGGCAGCTCGATCCCAGTTTTGATGCTCACGGCGCGCGCCCAGGTGCTCGATAAAGTATTGGGTCTGAAACTGGGGGCGGACGATTACCTCACCAAACCTTTTGACATGCTGGAGCTGCTTGCCCGCATCGAAGCGCTGCTTCGCCGGCCGGCCGCGCGCACGGCCGTGGGAGCGCCATTTCAGGCAGGCACGCTCCGCGTTGATCTGCGCTCCACCACCGTCTGGCGTGACGGCCAAAAGGTGGCGCTCTCCGCCAGGGAGTTTCAGTTGCTGCGCTATTTCATCGAACATCAGGGTGAAACCGTCTCGCGCGAAGCATTGCTGAAAGAGGTCTGGGGCTATGAAGCGGCGCCCACCACTCGCACCGTGGACGTGCACGTGGCGTGGCTGCGCCAGAAAATCGAAGACAATCCGAAACAACCCCTCCTGATTCTCACCGTGCCGGGCTTTGGCTATAAGTTCGCAGACTGAAGGTCAGAATGAACCACAAAGACACGAAGACACGAAGGAAAACCTCTTAAGAAGCCGCCCTTGGTGTCTTGGTGGTGAATTGACCTTCCGTCTCCGGCCATCTCTGGGTGTTAAGCCCGTGTTAAGAGAAGTTTTACCCCAATTTAATGCCTAAATCTTAAGCTCCTGCGGCACAATGTCGATACCCCCTAAGTGCACGGCGATGCCCTGGGGGTGAGCAGGAAGTTCACACCCCCAGGGCTAAGTTGAGGAGGTAAAAACCTTATTGCGGCGCCCACAATCAAATACCATTCGACTGGTCACGATTGCTCTCGTTTTCCTGCTCTCAACCGGCGGCATTCTGGCAGGCCAAGCTGGAACTCCCAACACAAAAAATTTCACCGTTCAAGAGGCCGTCGACTTTGCGCTGGCAAACTACCCGGCCGTGCGGGCGTCGCTTGAGCGCTACAACGCGGCCAAGGCCGGCGTGGGCTTGGCCAAAACCGCCTATTTGCCGTTCGTGGACGGCGTTTGGCAGGGTGACCGTGGCACGCGCAACAGCGTGCTGGGCGTCCTCATGCCTCAGTTTCCTACGATCATGACCGGAACGCAGGGAACGGTTTTGCCGCTTTCCAACCGCGCGTATTGGGTGAGCGGCATGGGAGCATTGTTTGCCTGGGAGCCCTTCACCTTCGGCTATCGCCGCGCCGGGGTGCGCGCAGCTCGCGCGACGGAGAGCAGGACGGCGGCTCAGATCACCTTGACCCGGTTGGGCGTCGCGTCCGCCATCTCAGACGCTTCTCTGGCGGTTCTGGCGGACGACCAGCGCGTGAAAGCCTCCCAGGCTGACGTAGACCGCCGGACCGTATTTGCCAGGTCAGTTCACGCTCTGGTTGACGCGCGGCTACGGCCCGGCGCTGACGCCTCGCGCGCTGACGCCGAATTGGCCGCGGCCAGAACACAACTCATCCTTGCCGAAGAGACACTCGCGGTCGCGCGCGCTGCGCTGGCGGAATTACTGGGCATCTCCGGTACGAGGGTGGAGATCAAGACAGGGCCATTCCTCAAAGTTCCGCCTGAAAACATCTGGGCCCAGACTCCACCGGCAAACCATCCGGCCGCTGTCGTAGAACAGAGAAGCATTCAGGAGGTCCAGTCGAGGATCAGCGTGCTGAATCATTCGTTCTATCCTCACTTCATTTTGGAGGAGCTGAGCTCCGCGCGCGGCAGCGGTGAAAATTCAAAGGGCCAATCCAGCCCAGGAATCAGCGGCCTCGACGTAAGCGCCTACAACTGGGAGGCCGGTCTCAACGTGCAGATGAACCTGACGGACATCTTTTCAATTCGGCAGCGCAAGAAAATTGAGATTGCCAACCGCCGTCGCGAAGAAGCGCTCTACGCCCTTACAACACAAACGATCAACGGACAGGTGGAACAGGCGCGCGCCGTGCTCGATGGCGCGCGCCGCGTGGCGGAGAACACGCCTATTGAGTTGCGCGCGTCGCGGGAGAGCGAGGCCCAGGCGCGCGCCCGGTTTCGCGCCGGGGTAGGAACGATCGTCGACGTGGCGGAAGCGCAGCGCTTGCTAGTCCAGGCCGAGATTGACGATTCGCTCGCTCGGTTAAGCATCTGGCGGGCGTTGGCGGACCTTGCCACGACCGAAGGCAACGTTCGCCCTTTTCTTGATCTGGCAAACAGCGTACCAGCGCCATGACCTGTGCAAACGCCGGGTCATCCGCTGTAGCGGCGGCGCCGCCGCTACAATCGCGATGTAGTCGGTCATGTCGCTATGCGACACCTATTAAAATACATCGGCAGGGCATGGCTTTAGCCGTGCCGCAGGGAACGCGCCCTCTGGCCTGAATTTTCGAAGAAGATTAAGCAGACTAATGAGATAAAGGCCCGGTAAATTATGTGGTTTGTCCATGCCGCCTTACGGCGGCCGATTACGGTGATTGTGGCGATCATTGGCATCTCGCTGTGCTCGATTCTCGCGCTCACGCGCATGCCCATGGACATCTTTCCCAATCTCAATCTGCCGGTCATCTACGTTGCCCAGCCATATGGCGGCATGAGCCCCGCTCAGATGGAAGGGTATTTGACGTACTACTACGAATACAACTTCCTTTACATCGGCGGGCTCGAGAGCGTCGAATCGAAGTCGGTTGAGAATTTTGCTTTGCTCAAGCTTTCCTTCCTGCCCGGCACGGACATGAACCAGGCGCTTTCTCAGACGATTGCTTACATTGAGCGCGCCCACGCGTATATGCCGCAGGGAACCGTCCCGCCGTTTGTGCTGCGGTTCGACGCTGGCAGTGTGCCGGTGGGCTATCTCGTCTTTTCCAGTAAAACGCATAGCGTGGATGAACTGCAGGACCTGGCGCTCAATCGCGTCCGCCCCTTATTCACCACGCTGCCCGGCGTTTCTTCGCCCGCCACTTTCGGAGGAAGCTCGCGGACGATTGTCATCCGCGTCAACCACGACAAGTTGAATAGCTATCGCATGTCAACCGGTGAAGTGGTGAAGGCGCTGCTCGCCGGGAACGTGATTGCTCCAGCGGGCGACGTGCGCACGGGGAATCTTGACCGCATCACGCCGATGAACTCCGTGGTGACGGACATACAGCACTTGGCCGAGCTGCCGATTCGCGCCGGCGCTGGACCCACCGTGTTTATGCGTGATATTGGGGCGGTGGAAGACGGCAGCGACATCACGCTCGGCTACGCGCTGGTGAACGGCCACCGGACCGTCTATCTGCCGGTGACCAAGCGCGCGGACGCCTCCACCCTGGCCGTCGTCAACGAAGTCAAGGCTAGCATGAACCGCTTCGCGCAGGCTCTTCCGCAAGACATCCAGGTCAGCTATGAGTTTGATCAATCGGGGCGGGTAAGGAATTCGCTCGCCTCACTCATCCGCGAAGGAATTCTTGGGGCGCTGCTCACCGGGCTCATGGTCTTCCTCTTTCTTCGTGAGTGGAAGAGCTCGTTCATTGTGATCGCATCCATTCCCTTCTGCCTGCTCGCGGCGGTGGTTGGATTATGGCTTTCGAACCAGACGATCAACATTATGACGTTGGGCGGCCTTGCGCTGGCTGTGGGTATCCTGGTGGATGAGATGACTGTGGAAATCGAGAACATTCACCACAACCTTGAGGAGACGGACTCACCGGCCGTGGCCGCGCTGACCGCAACTCAACAAACACTCGCGCCCCGCTTTCTGGCCATGCTTGCGATTCTGGCCGTGTTTGTGCCTTCCTTCCTTATGGTGGGTATCACACGCGCGCTGTTTGTTCCGCTGTCGCTTGCCGTCGCCTTTGGCGTGATCGCTTCCTACGTGCTCTCCAACTCTTTTGTGCCGGTCCTCTACATCTGGCTCAACAAGCGGCTGCACCGGAACGAAGAGGAGTACCAGGGGCACTCGAAGTTTGACCATTTCCGCGACCGCTACGGGAACGTCATCCAAAGGCTTATGAAAAGGCGGCGCATCCTGGTTGGCGTGTATGCCGCCGTGGCGGCCCTTCTTATAATTGTTTTGGCCCCTCAGCTTGGCCGCGAAATCTTCCCGCACGTTCCCGAAAGCCAGTTTCAACTGCGCCTCCGCGCGCCCTCTGGAACTCGCATCGAAGTCACCGAGCAGATGGCTCTGAAGACGCTGGATGAAATCAAGCGGCTGGCCGGACCTGAGAACGTTGACATCACGATCGGCTACGTGGGTACGTACGCCCCAAGCTACCCCATTAATTTGATTTACTCCTGGACCAGCGGCCCGCACGAAGCCGTGCTGCTCATCCAGCTCAAGAAGAACGCACATATCCGCGTTGCACTCCTTCAAGAGCAACTGCGCGCCGTGCTGGCGCGCGACTTTCCAGACACGGCGTTCACTTTTGAGTCAGGCGATATTGTGAGCCAGATCATGGACTTTGGCTCGCCCACCCCGATCGAAGTGGCCATCCATGGCCACAGCATGCCGGAGAACCACGCCTATGCGGAAAAGGTGCGCGCGGAAATGGGCGGGATCAAAGGCCTTCGCGACCTGCATTATGCGCAGCCTCTCGAATACCCCAGCCTCAACGTGGATATTGACCGCGTGCGCGCCGGGCAGATGGGCGTCACGGTGCAGCAGATTGCGCAATCACTGGACACGGCCACCTGGTCCAGCCGTTTCGTCTCCCGCAATTTCTGGCAGGATCCTAAATCCGGAATCGGTTATCAGGTGCAGGTGGAGGTGCCGCAGCAGGAGATGGGTTCGATTGACGACGTTGCCAGCATCCCGCTGATGCAGGGCGGGCCGTCAAACCATCCCAACCTGGGGGATGTGGCGAACCTTTCCTACGGCACGGTGGTGGGAGAATTTGATCGCTACGACATGGAACGGATGATCTCCCTAACCGCTAACGTGGAAGGCGAGGATCTTGGACGGGCCGCGGATCAAGTGGACGCCGCCATCGCGCGCGCGGGCGCGCCCCCGCGCGGCGTCGAGGTTCACGTCCGCGGCCAGGTGGCTCCCATGCGCCAAACCCTGCGCAACCTGGGACTCGGATTGGGTTTCGCCATTGTGGTCATCTTTCTCTTGCTCGCCGCGAACTTCCAATCCATGCGGCTTGCCTTTGTGGTGATCTCTACCACGCCCGCGGTGATTTGCGGCGTGATCCTCGCCTTGCTCCTCACCGGAACCACATTGAACCTGCAATCTTTCATGGGCGCAATCATGGCGCTCGGCGTCTCGGTGGCAAACTCGATTCTTCTGGTGACGTTTGCCGAAGAGCACCGCCGCGAGGGCGCTTCCTCTACGGAGGCGGCGCTGTTTGGTGGCAAAACCCGTATACGCGCCATTCTGATGACCAGCCTGGCCATGATTGCCGGCATGGTCCCGATGGCGCTGGCCTTGGGTGAGGGTGGCCACCAAACCGCGCCCCTGGGGCGCGCCGTGATCGGCGGCCTGGCCGCCTCGACCGTGGCGACGCTGCTAATTCTGCCCGCAGTGTTCTCATGGGCCCAAGAACGCGCAACTGTAAAATCGGCATCACTTGACGCATCAGACCCGGAGAGTCCGTATGCCACCACCGGGTAGGTCAGGGCCAAGTCATTCCCGCGCAAGCGGGAATCCACGAGGGGTGTGATGTGGGACTAGCGAATATGGAATAGAGAATAGGGAATAGCCACCCCGCGCCCGTTAGTGTGGGGCGCAGCAAGCAGCGCCCCTACGAAAGAACGATGCAGCCCGAGGCAATAACATGAAAAAACATTTGTTACACTCGCGGGGCGCACGTTGGCGCACTTGTGGGTTAGGAACTGTCATGGCAGCGGCGATTCTTGCGCTCGCTCTCATAACCGGCGGTTGCGGCGCAGGCAACGGAAAGGTTTCCGCGGCGGCGCATCCCGCCCCAGCCGCTCCTCCCACGGTTGATGCCGTCCGTGTCGTCTCACAAAAGCTGAGCATGGATGTCGCGCTTCCGGGCGAGCTTCACCCCTATGAAGAAGTGCGGATTTTCCCGAAAGTAACGGGATTTGTCCGGTCGATTTACGTCGACCGAGGCTCGCGTGTAAAGCGTGGACAGCTACTCGCCATACTGGTGGCGCCGGAGCTCGTCGCGCAGAAAGCGGAAGCGCAGGCCAAACTTCAGAGCACAGAAAATCAGCATATCGCGGGCGAAGCCAAGCTGGCCTCCGACGAAAGCAGTTATCAACGATTGAAAGCAGCAGCCGCCACGCCCGGTGTGATCTCGGATGAAGAGCTTGAAGTGGCGGAGAAAACCGCCCAAGCCGACCGCGCCCGTGTGGTTGCGCTCCGCAATACGCGGGAGGCGGCGCTAGCCACGCTGCATTCCGTGGAAGAGATTGAAAGTTACCTGCGCATCACCGCTCCATTTGACGGTGTGGTAACGAAGCGCAACGTCCATCCCGGCGCGCTGGTTGGTCCCACGGGGGGCCCGGGAGCACAATCGTCCATGCTGCGCATCGAGCAAGTCTCCCATTTGAGGCTCGTTGTGGCGGTTCCGGAAGCCTATGTAGCGGGCGTTGAGAACGGCGCCAAAGTCAATTTCACGGTCCCAGCCTTCCCTGGGCGCACCTTCACCGGCACGGTAGCTCGTCTCGCTGAATCCATGGACGAGAGCACGCGCACGATGCCCGTGGAGATGGACGTGTGGAACCCGGGCTGGGAGCTGCATTCGGGGATGTTTCCCGAAGTCATCTGGCCCGTGCGGCGCACGCGCGCCACGCTCTTTGTTCCCCAGTCTGCGGTCGCAAGAACCATGGAGCAAACTTTTGTCGTGCGCATCCGCAACGGCGAGACCGAGTGGGTGAACGTCAAGACCGGCGCGACCTCAGGGAAGCTTACCGAAGTCTTTGGCAAGCTCTCCGAGGGCGACCAGATCGCGCTTCACGCGTCGGAAGAATTGCATCCAGGCGCCGCCGTTTCCGCTCGGCTTGACCACAGTTAGCCGGAATTCCTCACCACGCCAAACTATCGCAATGGGAGGGCGGGGTTTTAACCCCGCCCTTCCGTTCTAGCCGTGAAGGGGGGCTAGAAAACCCCGGCTAAGCAAACTTCCACGGCGCGCGGCGCGGCGCATTAATCTGAGCATTGGCGGCGGCCAGATCGCCGGCGTTTCCCTCAGCCAATCCAGTGACGCGCATGTTGGCAGGATCCCATTTCAGTTTGCTTGACATGCGAACGGCAACGCTGCCCAGCAGCACGGATTCCACCACCTTCTGCTCAAACTCGAAGTTTGCCCGCGGCGGCTCTGCGCCCCGTATCGCGTTGAGCCACTCGCGATAGGCCCCCGGGGATTTCGGCAAATTGTCCGGCGGGCGCTCGAACTCCTTCATGCGGCTATCGGGAATCAGGCGCGGCTTTTGGCCTTCAAATCCACACAAAATCTTCCCCTGGTCCCCGACGAACAGCATTCCCTCGCCGTCTTCGTGGCTCATGTGTTCGCCTGGCGCCAATTCCTTTGGCCGGGGCGGACGCAGGTCGCCGTCGTACCAATGGATCACCACCGGCGCCCGGCCTTCGCGCTCCGGAAATTCCCAATGCATGAGCGCGCCCACAGGATAAGTCTCTGGAAAGCGGGGTGTTGAGCTGGCCTCTACATACGCGGGCGAGGTGAGTTTCAGCACCCGGAACATGGTGTCGAAGCTGTAGTTGCCCATGTCGCCGATGGCGCCTTCGCCGAAGTCAAACCATCCGCGCCACACAAAGGGCAGATACGCGTGATTGAATGGGCGGAACTGCGCCGGTCCAAGCCACAGGTCCCAGTCGAAACCATCGGGAACCGGATCCGACTGTTTCGGGTGATCGATGCCTTGAGGCCAGTAAGGACGTTGGGACCAGTTGTGGACCTCGCGCACCTGCCCAATCACGCCTGCCGCCACCCATTCCGTGAGCAGCCGCGTGGCGTCCGACGCCTCGTTCATCACGGCCACCTGAGTGGCCACCTTCGTTTCGCGTGCTACTTGCGCCATCAAGCGCGCCTCGTAGATGGTGTGCGCCATCGCCTTCTGGCAAAACACGTGCTTGCCATGCCGCATCGCGTAAATCGAAACGCCCGCGTGCCAATGGTCTGGCGTGCACACCACCACACCGTCCAAATCCTTCTCTTTGGCCAACAGATCACGGAAATCGTTATACGCGGTGCAACCCTTATAGCCTGAAATGTTGCGAACTTTGCTGTAGTAGGCGTCCACCAGCCGTCGCGCCGGCTCGCGGCCGCAGGTCGGTCCTTTCCAGTCCGAGCCCCAGCTCGAATCGCTCAGCAATTTGCGCTCCTTGGCTAAGATCTCCCCCTTGCCCCATTCGGAGTAATCACTGGTTTCGCGGTTGACGTCGCAGACGGCCACCACCTGCACGTCGGGTATTTTCAAAAAATCCATCATCACGCGCGTGCCCTGAGCGCCCACGCCAATCGAGGCGATCGTGATCTTGTTATTCGGACCAACTCGTCCGGCCCCACCGAGAACGTTCCCCGGCAGCATGGAGAGCGCCGCTGCGGCTGCCGCGCTCCCACCTAGAAAATCCCGGCGCGTCATCCGCTGGGTTTTTGTCACATTCTCACTATCTTTTGAGCTCATCAGTTAATTTCTCTTTTCCGGGCCGCCCTCTCGCGCTGCGGCGGAAGAGGGCTGGCCACTTTGTTTTTTCCCGGTCCTCTCCCCTGAGGAGAGGGTGGCGAGCGGGGAACAGTGCTTCCCGTCGCGAGCCGGATGAGGGGCTTGGCCTAATTTTCGGAGCAGTCGCTCATGTCGCTTGGCGGCACCCGCAAAGCATGAAAAGGGATCTGGAAGGGCATGGCTTTAGCCATGCCACCAGGAGCGACTATTTCCACTCTCCGGCTGCGGCGTCCCGCCGCCGGTTTTCCGGCGTTCAGAGAACACCGCTACAGCAAAGGGCTTCACTATAATTTGTAATCCTCAATAAAGCGGCACCCTGCGTTCGGGAGATAGTCGTTCCCACGCAAGCGGGAATTGTTAGCGCGGCCGTGCTGCTTCCGGAGGGAAGATTATAGATGCCCAATTGCGGCAAAAACAAGCGCAAAGCTGGCAACGGTCGCCGCGGCGACCCCTCAACACAATAATGCTGCTTAACCTGGTATTGCTATAGTTCGTGAACGCGGCGCGTGAGTTGTTCAGGAGGCGACATCAGGGCGATGGCGGACTTGAAGGCGCTCACGCAGCCGCGCGCGACGGCGAGGCTGTGGTAGTAATCGTTATAACGGAATCCGTTTTCGCCGCGCCACATGGGGAAGACGGCGCAGGCCTCCAACCACGCTCCAAAAATCGGGGTGATGTCAACGTAGGTATCCGCGCTGAAGCCCTTGGCATCCTCCCAGTTATCATTGAAGAAGAGTTTACCGACCGCATGCGCGGGCTGTTCGCGGACAATAGCGGGCAGCGCAGCATAGAAAACAGCATCGTTCACGATCTTGTAACACGCCCGGTGATCCTTGTGCCAGCTCCCTCGCCAGTGCGTTACAACGATGCCAGGTCGATACTTCCGGATCAAATCGCACACCGCGAACTTCGCCTCCTCATTCACGGGGACCTCTCCATCGGGGTAGGTGAGAAACGCGGTATGCGCGCCGAGCATCTGCGCGGCGCGCTCCGAGGCTTCGCGCTGAAGGGCGCCATATTGCGCCGGCGCAATCACGGCTGAGCCCTTCTCTCCAAGCGTGAGACTCAAGAAGACACCTTGCCCTCCCAGGTGAACCTGCAGAGCAACCGGCGCGCCCATGGCGAAGAAGACATCGCCCGGATGAGCGGCAATCGCCATAATGGCCGCTGGACCCGCGGCATCGGCCACGACGGCGCCAGACGAAGGCCGGCCTGGCATCTGGCTTCCCCTTCCGTGGCTGCTGGGGACGGAAACGGCGGCCGTCCCGAATCCCAGATCCTTGAGAAAATTCCGCCGCGTGGAGCTATCCATGTTTATCCTCCGTGAAGTGCAAGTCTTTTCCGGTTGCGCAATGATTGCCCCTCCTTTGCTCACCGCACCGTTCGCAGTTCATTGGGCGCCCGAATTGTTGCATACGGGATGCCGGGGAACAAGTGGAATCTAGCAAATGCCTCTAATTTCTGAATTCTGACTTGCCATCTCATTTGCCCCAACTGCCTCAATGCCTCATCCGAGGGCGCTATCGTCAATGCTGGAAAACTGTATGACGAGAAATGAGAAAAACCGGCTTGCCCGCTGAAGGCGCTCAGGCGATCGACCGTGTAGCGCAGAGTTTTGTTTTTAAAACTCTGCGGCTTGTTTTCATTTAGATCTTGGAGTTTGAATTTGCGATTTCGGATCGGCCAGAGGGTCGGCCAGATGATATGCCGATCCTGAATAGATGCCGACACGGGCGGATCCCAGGCGCGCCACTTGCAGCGTCCTGTCCGTTCTGGGGCGTAGCAAGCAGCGCCCCTGACAAGGAGAGTGCCGATCCCGAACAAAAGCCGCAGAGTTTTAAAAGCAAAACTCTACGCTACAAAGACGAGGTTAGAACTGGAACCGCCACGGCCAGAGGCCGCCGCTACAAACATCCGGACTCTGCCAAAATCAGGAACAATTTGCCTTGACATTCCAACTCCGATAAAGTGTTTTGATCTGTCATTCTGAGCGGAGCGAAGAATCTGCTACGCAAAT
>JBOGJX010000493.1:0-4451 GCA_050745285.1 Terriglobia bacterium | reverse complement strand
GCGAGCTGGCGTGGCGGCGGGCGTTGACGGAGTTTTCATGGAAGTGCACGATAACCCTTCGCGCGCTCTTTCCGACGGCGAAAACGCGTTGCACCTGCGAAACTTCGAAGCGCTGCTGCGGGACCTGTGCGACCTGGGCCGGTTTGTGCGCGAGAGAAACCGAAAATCAGAAACCAGAAGTCAGAAATCAGAAATCAAGAACCGGTAGTGCATTGCTTTACGATGGGCGCCTGTTATTTGCTCGTCACTTGTCACTTGTCTCTAGTCACTGCCTTTGCATATGTTGCGAGAAATCCACATTCGAAATTACGCGGTAGTGGAAAACCTGAGCCTGGAGTTCTTTCCCGGACTCAACCTGCTTTCGGGTGAAACCGGCTCGGGCAAATCGATTCTGGTGGACGCGCTCGGCCTGGTGCTAGGAGGCAGAGCATCGCCGGATGTCATCCGCACCGGGCAGGATCGCGCCACGGTGACGGCCGTGTTCCAATGCGGCGGCGAAGTGAAGATCTGGCTTGAGCAACTGGGCCTCGGCGGCGCGGGCGAGAAGGAGATCATCCTTCGCCGCGAGGTTCAGGCCGGAGGAAAGAGCCGCCTGCTGGCGAATGATCAGCCCGTGACGCTCGCCGCCGTGCGCAGCCTCGCGCGTAGCTTGGTAGATATCCACGGCCAGAACGAGCACGTGGCCCTGCTCGCGCGCGAAGCCCAGCTCGATCTGCTGGATCAATTCGCCAAGGTGGAAGGCCGGCTGGAAGAGGTGGCAGGGCTTTTCCGCCGCCGCCGCGAGCTCGAGCGCGAGATGGAGTCGCTGACGCAAAGCGAGCAGGACCGCTTGCGCACGCTTGACCTGCTCAAGTTCCAGGTGGAGGAGCTTGAGGGCGCGCGCCTGGAGTTGGGCGAGGACGGACGGCTTGAGGAGGAAAAGCGCATTCAGGCAAACATCGAGAAGCTGCGCGCGGCGGCGGCGACTGCCTTTGGGCATTTGTACGAAGAGGAAGGCTCCGCCTGCGCGCGGCTGGCGCTCGTAGCGAAAGCGCTCGATGAACTTGCGCGCTACGATAGCTCGGCGGCAAATCACTGCGAGCCGCTGGCCGCGGCACGCGCGGCGCTCGAAGATATGTCGGCGTTCTTGCGGGATTACCTCGGCAAGCTCGAAGCCGATCCCCGGCGGCTCGAAGAAGTGGAAGACCGCCTGGCGCAGATTGACCGGCTGAAGCGCAAGTATGGCAAGGGCATCGAAGAGATACTTGCTTACGCTGGACAAGCCACGGCGCAGCTTGAGGCGCTCGAGCACGCCGACGAACGCCGCAGCCAATTGGGCGGCGAGCTTGAACGGGCGGCTGCTGACTATCGGCGCGCCGCACTGGCGCTTTCCGGCGAACGCCGCGTCGCTGCCCGGGGGCTGGAAAAAAATGTACGCCAGGAGCTCGGACAGCTTGGCATGGAGAAGGCTATTTTCAACATCCATTTCACTGGCCCACCCGACGCCGGTGGGGGACAGCGCGGACTCGATGAAATTGAGATGCTCATTTCGCCCAATCCAGGCGAAGAGCCTCGCCCGCTTGAGCGGACAGCTTCGGGCGGGGAACTCTCCCGCCTGATGCTGGCCCTCAAGACGGTGGTGGCCGGGAATGCAGCCAATGGAGCCGGGGGAAATCCTCTGGGTGCGGCGGCCGGGAACCACACATTCATCTTTGATGAAGTTGACGCGGGAATCGGCGGGCGCGTGGCGGAATGCGTGGGGCAGCGGCTGAAGCGCCTGGCCGCGAGCGCGCAGGTGCTTTGCGTCACCCATCTGCCGCAAATTGCCTGCTTCGCGGACCACCACTATTACGTTGAGAAAGTCCAGCGCGGCGCGCGGACCGTCACCGAAGTACGCCGCCTTGTGAGCGAGCGCGACCGCGCCGCCGAGTTGGCGCGCATGCTCTCCGGCAGCCAGATTACAGACGCTGTGCTGAAGCATGCCGCCGCGATGCTGAAGCACGCCGGCAAAAAAACCGGGGTTCGGGGCTAGGGATTCGGGAAGACGGGTCACGATTATTTGCAATCCGGCCCTGAAAAGTTCGGTTTGGAGAGCGGAAGAAGGTCAAACGCATGGTCCGACGGCATGGCTAAAGCCATGCCCTTCCGACTGAATTCTCATGCTTTGCGGGCGCCGCAAGCCCCATGACCACTCGATAGCAGCCGTGCATGCGAGCCTACGTCGCGCCCAGCGGTTGTTCGTGGCTGGCCAGCGCGGCCTTAAATGCAGCAACATTGCCAGAGTCAACCCACGCGGTTCCCGTATCCACCATTGAGGGCAGCGGGGAAACGGGTGAAGTCCTCCAATTCTTAAACTCGTGGGCGGCGTTGTGATGCAGGTCATCCAAAAACTTTAGGCCATAGTAAGTCATGGTGTATGGCTTCTGAGCGATGGTCCCCGCAATCATCCCCTGCGCAATCCAGTCCAGTGTTTCGGGATTTTTGTCGAAAGCCACAATCTGAATTTTGCCATTAAGGCCCAACCGGTGAATGACCTCCGCGGCGCCGGGTCCTCCGGAGGCTTCCAGACAGAGGATCCCGTCGATCGGTTTCTTTTGCCCAAGCAATTTCGAAATCTCGTCATTCGCGTTCTCCGGTTTACCCATGTCATCGAATGCTTCAATGATTTTTATTTTCGGGTACCCGGAAAGCACTTGCTGCGCGCCTTGAAGGCGCTCCTGCTGATTGAGCTGGCCGGGAATGGCGATGATGATGATATTGCCCTCGCCGTGCAAAAGCTCGGCCATATGCCTCGCGCAATCCGCGCCTGCGCGGACATTGTCCGTTCCGATGAACATGATGCGGTGAGAATCGGGAGCATCTGAATCAATGGTAATGACCGGGATGCCCTGTTGAATCGCCCCGTTGATTGCGGAATCGAACGTCTTCGGAAGGGCCGGCGAAACAAGGATCCCGGAGGGATGGCTTGCTACGGCTTTCTGAAACGCGTCCAGCTCCTGCTGAGGGTCGTAACGATCCGGCCCGGCAACGTCGGCCTTGACACCCAGCCACCGCGCCCCATCCTTAAATCCCGCTGCTGCTTCCTGCCAATAAGGCAAATTGATGTTCGAGGCCACCAGGACGTAGCGTTCATCAGGCTGATGGTAGGATTGCCCACACGAAGTTAGGAATACTGTGGCTGCGATGGCTGCAACGAATGCAATAGCCTCTAGCCGCCGCTTCATAAGTCGCCTCCTTTGTGTGATTTTAAGGTGAGCGTTTTTCGTTCCATGGGAAGCGCTCCGTGATGACTCGTTCTGAAATTGTCCGAAGCATAGCACAGGATTCCTGTCTGTGTCCAAGAGGCTGCGGCTTCGGTAGTGGTACAGTTTGGCGTATGTAGTGGCGAGTTTAGCTCGCCAAATGGCGGCGTAAAGCCGGGGCCCGGGAAAAAATAAGGAGGCCAGTCCTTTCCCGGCGGGAGAGGGGGAACCGAGTGGAAGCACTGCTTCCCCGCGCGGTGGGTAAGGACATCCTCGTGGCTTTGCGGGTGTTGCAAGCGCCATGACCACTTAATAAATTCCCACGGCGCCAATTTCGTGCCGTGGCTACCTCTCGAGGTCGCTGAGCGAGACCTTTGCCGCCCATTCAGAGGGTGGCAACGATGCTCGGAGGATCAGCGCCCGGCGGAACTTGTACCGCAGTTTGGTGAGACCTTTGACCCTACGTCCTCCAGTGACGAATGGAATCAGACGGGCAGCTCTCCGTGACAGCCGCTCGCGCTCGCTACGAAAGCGGTGGCCGTCGCGCGGCCGGTATTGGGCCCAGCCGATCGAGCCGCAGAAGCTGGCGGGGCCAAACTCGTCCGAGCGGAGGATGTTTTCGACAAACACCCGGATGGGGCCCTCGAACTCGTGCAGCGTGTCGTGAATCGCCACGATTGCACCCTCGGCGAGATGAGGAAGGAAAAGGTCAATATCCTCCTTCGCGCCCTTGTAAGTATGGTCGCCGTCGATCCAGAGCAAGCGCACCTGCCGCGTCCAGCCCTGGGCGGCATCCTGCGAAGCGGCGCGGTGAACTTCAACTTGTGGTTTGATTCCGGCGGAATGGATCGTGGCTAGAAATTCCTCGAAAGAAGATGGTTGCCCACGCAGGTCGGGATCGGTCTCAGACGGAGCGTTATGCGGGTCAATGCTAACCACCGTGCCGAGACCGAAGCGCTCCGCAACTTTGGCCAACACGATAGTGGATTTGCCTTTGAAGCTGCCGATCTCAACGAGCACCCCCGGCTCCGCCGCGCATGCGGAAAGGGCTGCCAGCAGGCCGAGGACGCGGAATTCCTTCTGGCCCATGTAGCCCTGAATTTCGTGGGCCTGTCGCCAGGCTTCGCTGAGGACGGCATCGAGATTGGCTGGCAAGGTCATGTTTCAGACGGAGACTTTAACAGTTTCTGAAAACGCTATTTAGCTGTCATTCTGAGAGAAGCGAAGAAT
>JBOGJX010000492.1:0-3357 GCA_050745285.1 Terriglobia bacterium | reverse complement strand
GCGATGGGCGGTCCGCCCATCGCCGCAGCGGAAGATAACGAAAATGGGGAGCGCCTTACGGCACGGTTAAAACCGTGCCCTCCCGTCCTCCTGACCGGAATTTTCGAAGCGGATTCTTCGCTGCGCTCTCCCGGAAGTCGACGCGTAAGCCGTTTATAATCAGCGACTATTCACGGCTGAATACGCGCCGACTTTCTGACATCACGAATAGCCGATTTCGGCTATAAAAGCTCAGAATGACAGGCGAAGGGCTCAGAATGACATTTCAAAGGGCGTTTCAGTATTCTGTTCAGGGCCTTCCATTTATAACAACTCACTGACCATTTTTATTTTTCTTACCGGAATGCAGCTCGCTCTCAAAGAGCAGCATCCCTTGTGGAGAATCCATGAAGAAGAGCGCGGTCAGGAAGACCGCACGGAAAAAACCCAAGGCTAAGACAAGGCGCGGACAGGAGCGTGCTGCCGCGAAGACGCCGCCCATGCTGTCGCAAAGCCCGGAGGTGACTTACAAGCCCGAGCTTGCATACAAGAACCAGCAGTTCTTATCATCGGTGGACGCGCGCACGATCCGCATTCTTTCCGAATACCTGGAGCCGCAGGTGCAATTACACCAAGCCGGCGTGGAGAACACCATAGTCTTCTTCGGCTCGGCTCGCATCCTTCCTCGCGACGTCAGCCTTGAAAAGCTGAGCGCTCTGGAGAGCCAACCCAAGGCGTCCGGAGGCAAGGGGGAATCGGCGGATTTGCGCGCGGCTCGCATGGCCGTGGATATGTCGCGCTACTATGAGGAGGCGCGCCGCCTGGCTTTCCAGATCACGCAGTGGTCGAAGAAACTGAATCGCGGCAGCGGCTTCCTCGTGGTTTGTTCCGGAGGGGGCCCTGGGATCATGGAGGCGGCCAACCGCGGGGCGTTCGAGGCGGGAGGCAAGTCCGTGGGGCTGAATATCATGTTGCCCTCGGAGCAAGACCCAAACCCCTACATTACGCCCGAGCTTTGCTTCCTCTTCCACTATTTTTTCATGCGTAAGCTATGGTTTGCGCAGCCGGCCAAGGCGTTGATTGTGTTTCCGGGCGGCTTTGGCACGATGGATGAGATGTGGGAGTTTTTGACCCTGGTGCAGACCGGGAAAATGCGGCATCGCGCCGCCGTCCTGCTCTATGGCTCGGATTATTGGCGGCACGCGATTAATTTCGACTGGCTGCGGGAATCCGGAACCATTAGCGGTGCGGATCTGAGTCTGATTCAGTACGTGGACAGTCCCGACGAGGCATTCTCCTTCCTGAAGCGAAGGTTTAAGCGCGACCGGACGCTGCGCCCCGCGCATGCGCGCCCATTTTTCTGAAACGCCCTCACTCCTGTCATGCTGAGCGCAGCGGAAGATAACGAAAATGGGAAGTGCCTTGCGGCACAGTTAAAACCGTGCCCTTCCGCTCTCCTAACCGGAATTTTCAGGCAGACACCATGCGCCTACGACGCACCACGTCGCACGAAAGTAGCGTAGGGGAGCTGCTTGGTGCGCCTGAGGGCACGCCATGGCGTGCTCCTACAAAGAACGTCTCAACTCATGTATTTTCAGCAGATCGTTTGGCTATTTTCGGAGCAGATCCTTCGCTCCGCTCAGGATGACAACCATATGGCTACGCCTAACTTCGCCAGCGCAAGGTGACAGGCCCGGATATCGGGTGCTGCATCGGCTCGCCGGTGAGGCGGGATTCGACGAGAGCTTGCTTGAGCTGGAAGTACCACTTGGCGGGGCGATCGGCGTCGTCAATCAGCATCAGGTTCGGATTGTGTTTCAGCCCTTCGGCTTGCCGTTCCATGGTCCGCGCGTCCTGGCCGATAAACGTGCGGGCGAAGAGGCGGAAGATCGAGGTCATGAACGGGACGTAGCGAAACACGTTCCAGGCGGCGCAGAAATCAATGCGGCAATGGTTGGCGTCAATCGGAGTCACGGTGGCCCGGCTGGAAAACCACTTGTCTCCGCAGTGAATCTGCTCAAAGCGCATGTTGGGCAGTATGAATTCAATGGTCGTGGTAATCGGTTGGCCGTATACGCCGAGTAGCTTGTATGCGCCGCTGTTTGAAGAGGGTTTATGGGCGCGGATGCGGAACCCATTCGGAACCGGCTCGAACACTTTTTCCTTCTGCCGGATGCTGTGACGGCTCCGCCACCACCAGGACTGATGGACGAAGGGGCCGTGAGCTGGGTCCATGAGTCCGATGATGCCATGGTCCACATTAACCGGCAGATCTGCGGAAAGATGCGTGATCCGGTAATCCTTGCTGAGGACGGGCAGGCGCGGGGCAGGCAGGAGGGTCGCGTCTCCACCCTCCGCCTCCGGAATATAAACCCAGGCGTAGCCGTCCTGGTCCTCGCAGGGAAAATGGGGCGCATAGATACGATCCACTTTCAGCTTGTCGCCCTCAACCCAGGAAGGGATTTCACGGCACTGGCCGCTATGCACGTCAAAGCGCCAGCCATGGTAGGAGCATTCAAGAAGCTGCCCGTCAACGCGGCCGCACGTCAGGGGCATGCCGCGGTGCGGGCAAGCATCGCGCATAGCAAAAGCGCGGCCTTGTTCATCCCGGCCGATGGCCAGCGGCACGCCGAGCAGCATCGCCTTACGCAACTTCCCGCGAGGAACTTGTCCGCTCCGAAGCGCGGGATACCAGAACCCGCGCAGCATTTGGCCCTTTCCGGCGCTTTGGGGCGGATCATTATTCATGGCGTGGATTCCAATGAACCATTATAACCGGAGATGGAAAAACGTTGCCTCCGTCGATTTGTATCGGCGGCTTTATGCCGACACCCGGGCATCGGAAGCATTGGACTTTTGGCGATGTAAAATCGCCGCTACACCGGTCAACCGGGTTTTTCAACAAGCTTTTATGAATGTAACTTTGGGTGGAGGTTGCAAGTTTTGGCCTCCCCCGTTAAACTATAAGTTAGGCGGATCTTACCCCTTCCGTTTCACACGCGAAGTCCGCGGCAAAATTACCAGAGGAGTGTTTAAGCTGATGAAGAAGGATATTCATCCCAATTACCGTGAAGTGACGGTGGTCTGCGCGTGCGGGAGCACGTTCAAGACGCGCTCGGCCTACAAGGGCGAGGTGATGCACGTCGAAATCTGCTCAAGCTGCCATCCGTTCTTTACCGGCAAGCAAAAGCTGGTGGATAGCGCGGGCCGCGTCGAGCGTTTCCAGAAGAAGTACGGCGCCATGCGCAAGGCAGCCGAAGATGCCAAGGCAGCCCAGACATCCCAATCCTGACCTTACAGATGCTACAAAAATCAATCTGCCATAGGGGTATTTATTTGACGCCACCGACCACAACGGGCCCGGTTCACAAGATTGGT
>JBOGJX010000491.1:0-5909 GCA_050745285.1 Terriglobia bacterium | reverse complement strand
AGGCGCACGCCAAGCAGATTTTGATCCTAGTGATGGGCGTTGCGGTCAGCCTGCCGTTTATCCTGGTAGGGCTATTCTTTTGCACCACTCGGAACCGGATGGATTTCTCGCGCGCCTCGAACCGGATTACCGTTCAGAATCAATACTTCGCGGGGATGATTTCGAGCCGCCAGGTGTTCCCACTCGATTCCATTCAACGCGCGGTCATTGAGACGGCGCGTGCGGGAACTCACAGGCTGGTCTTGGTCACCCATTCCGGCGAGGCCATCCCTCTGACGCAATTTACCGGGCAGGGTGGGTATTACCGGGCTATAGATGCCATCAACCGCTTTCTGGGCGCCGCAACTCCTCCCGGCCAGCCTGCTCCGTCCGGTTCCTCCCATAACCAGCCATGCCATTGAACCGGCGTCTTTTTGGTCCCGCACGGGTGAGTTTTCGTGTTATTCTGACCGTGATTTCTCACCGCTTGCGAGACAAGGATTCCTTCTTGGGCTTCGATATACCTCAGGACTCATCGGCGGGCGCCCGCTTTGAAGACCATGCGGGTTTGTGCGCCCACGTTGTTGCATTGACGGATATTGGTAAAAGGCGTAAGAATAATGAAGATAACTACCTCGTGCTGCCGCTCGACGGCAAGGTGCTGCGCGAGAGTTCGGAGGGCTTCACCTTTTCTCTGAGCGAGCCGGGCTTGCTCTTGGCGGTGGCGGACGGTATGGGAGGACATCAGTCGGGCGAAGTGGCAAGCCGCCTTTGTGTGGAAAATGTCGGCGAGGAGTTGTTGGGGCGCCTGCCGGAAGACCGCATCGCCGGGCGGGACTTGGACTCTGTGTTCCGCTCGGCTGTTGAGGCGACCCACAGCCTGATCTACAACGCATCGCAAGGTGACCAGGCTTTGCAAGGCATGGGTTGCACGCTCACCGCCGCACTGCTTTACCAGCGCCGCGCCGCCATAGCCCAGGTGGGCGATTCGCGCGCGTATCTGTTCCGCGAGGGACGCCTTTCGCTGCTGACGGAAGACCAAACGGTGGGAAACCTTCTGCGGTCAGGCGACGAGAGCGCGCCCTTGGGCGACCGGGTGAATGACATTCTGACCCAGGCCATGGGCGCCCAAGAAAAGTTGAACGTCGTGATGAGCTCCGCGCGCCTTGAGCCCTATGACTCGATGCTGATTTGCTGCGATGGTGTTTATAAAGTCGTGTCTGACGAGGAGACCACTCAAATCCTGGCGTGGGAGACTCCCTTGCGCGCCAAGGCGGAAGCCTTTATCACGCAGGCAAACCAGAATGGCGGCCCGGATAACATCACGGTGGTGCTGGCGCAAATCCGGCCAAGGACTGAATAACCCCAGTGAGCCCGAAAGTCGTCCAGAGGTTCGGCAAATACGAGATTACCGGTGAGCTGGGACAGGGTGGCATGGGCGTTGTCTACAAAGCCCGCGACCCGGTCATCGGCCGCATGGTGGCCCTCAAAACCCTCACGGCAGAAGTCCTCAACGACCCGGAGCTGCTCAAGCGCTTCTACCGCGAAGCGCAATCTGCGGGAAGCCTGCAACACCCGAACATCGTCACCATTTACGACATGGGCGAGTCCGATGGACGGCCGTATATCGCCATGGAGTACGTGGAGGGCGAGAGCCTACAAAAGATCATCGCCCGCCAGCAGCAGTTGCCGCTTGCCCTTAAGCTCAAAATTATTTCCCAGTTTTGCCAGGGCCTCGATCACGCGCACAAGCATGGCGTGATCCACCGCGATATCAAGCCCGGCAACATCCTGCTGCGGCACGATGGAACGGTGAAGGTGGTCGATTTCGGCATCGCTCACCTGGATTCGACCACGCTCACGAAGACCGGCGTCTTCATGGGAACCGTCCATTACTCGTCCCCCGAACAACTAAACGACGGACACGTGGACGTGCGGAGCGACCTCTGGTCGGTCGCCGTGGTCATGTACGAGTTTCTTTCGGGACGCCGGCCCTTCGATGGCGCAAACTTCGCCACGCTCATTTCCAAAATTCTGAATGCGGCCCCCGAACCCCTAGGAAAATATTTGCCTGATGCGCCTCCCGCTCTCGAATCGCTGGTTTCGCGCTGCCTCGAAAAAGATCCGCAGAAGCGCCCGCATGGCCTCGATGAAGTGCTGTTCGAGCTGGCGCCGATGGAGCAGGCAGCGCGCCAGTCAGCCGTCACCGATCTGGTCGCCCAGGCCCAGGAACTTCGCGGCAAAGGCGAGTTGACGCAGGCGCAAGAAAAAGTACGGACGGTGCTCCTGCTCGACAACTCTCACGCCGAAGCCAAGGCGCTGATGGCCGGGCTTTCCCAAGAGATTCAGCGCATCGAATCGTCTTCGAGGCTGCTGCAGCTCGTGAATGAGGGCGAGCGATTGCTGAACCGCGGCGAATGCGCCGAATCGCTGCGGTCGCTCGCCGAGGCTCTGACGGTTGATCCTAATGATCCGCGCGCGCTCGGACTGCGCGACGATGCCCTGCGCGAACAGGAGCGCCAGAGGGAGGCTCGCGACGCTTTCGCCATCGCCCACAAAGCGTTTAAGCTGGGTGATCTGACGAGCGCCGAGACGGAGCTTCGCAAGGCGCTTGAACTCGATCCCCGGAACGCGCGCGCCGGCAGCCTTCTGGATATTATCCATCAGGACCGCGAGACTCGCGCCGAGAGTTTTGACTTGAAAGAAGCTCTTTGGGATGTCGAAACCCAGCTTAGCGAAGGCAAAGTCGAAGAAGCGCTCAAGCGGCTTGCCCAACTCGATATACAGCATCCGGAAAACAGCGAAGTACGCCAGCTTCTCGAAGCGGCCAATCAGCAATCCGCAGCCAGGGCCGCCGCTGAAGCCGCGGAACGGCGGCAGGCGTGGCTTGACGGCCAATTGAAGGCGGCGAATGAGTATCTGGAAACCAAGGACTTTGACCAGGCCACGCGAGTGCTCGCCGGCGTGCGTAAAGAGTTTCCTCAGGAAGAGCGCGCGCAACGCATGCTCGACCGCGCCGAAAGCGCGATGCGGGCGCGCGCGGCGGGGTCCCGCGCCGCGCCGCCCGTCTCGATACCACCGACCGCCGTATGGACGTCCCCGGCGCAGAAGAGCCGCAAGCCGCGCGTGATCGCGGCGGGGGCGGTGGCCGCCGCCATCGTGGCTGCGGTTATCGTTTACACGCTGGCCGGGCATCACGCAAAACCCGGTCCGCCCAGCGCTCAACAATTGCAGCTCGAACACGAGGCGCAACAACTTCAGCAGCAAGGCAAGCCGGATGAGGCCGTGGCGCTGTGGAGCGCCCTTGCCGCCCAGCCAGGGCCGCTCCAGACCGAGGCCGCACAACAGATCGACCTGATTGAAAAGGGTTCCCAGCAGGAAAAGGCCCTCTTCTCCCAGGCCCAAGCCGCCCAGACGCAAAAAAATTGGAACGCCGCGATTGTCCTCTATCAAAAGGTCGTAGCCCTGAATGGTGACATGAAGAGCCAGGCTCTCCAGGCCATCACCAACGTGAAGGCGCTGCAGTCCGGGCAAGACCTTTCGGCGATGGAGCGGGACAAATTCACCCAGGCTCAGGGCGCCCTCCGCCGCCAGGATTTCACCCGCGCTCACGACCTCTTTCAACAGGTTGTGAACCTGAGTGTCCCTGGCTCCACATTACTGCCCAAGGCGCGTCAGGAGCTCGCCTCTTTAGGCTCGCGCCTTCAGGAACAGCAAGATTTCAGCGCCGCCGTAACGCTGCAAAACGGCGGCCAGCTCGCGCAAGCGCAAGCGAAATTCCAGGCCGTCGTGAATCAGAATGGGCCGCTCTCAAGCCAGGCTAAGTCCCGCTTGCAACAGATCGATCAGGCGCTGGCCACGCAGGAAAAACAGAAGACACAATCCGCGGCGCTTGCATCCAACGTCACAAAGTTTAAGGATATGGAAACTCGCGGCCAGTTTAGCGAAGCGCGCACTCTTCTCGCCGTCATTGGGCAGCAGGGTGGCAACGCGAGCGCGCTTGAATCCGAGTTGAGCCAGCATGAGGCGTCCGCCTTTCAGACGCTGACCAGCCAGTACGATCAGGCGGTGGGCGCGAAAGACACGCAGCAACTCGAACGCCTCGCGCCCGAATTCCGTGCCCTGGCGTCCGAAGGCGGTTCCACTAGCAGCCCCGCGCGTGAGTACGCCAACAACCGCATTCCCGCCGCGCTTAAACAAATTTCCGCCAGCGAAAAGGCCACCTCTGCGCCCGCTGTGAGCAAAACTGCCGCGCGCGCTCCGCAATTGGCGGTCCTCACCTCCGGCAACTACCAGCCATGGAGGGGACCTGTCCGCCGCGGACAACTTCTGCCGGAGTACAATATTGACGGCGGCCTCAAGGCGGTCAGTCTTGCCGTGCCTCCGATCCAAGGCACTCCTGAAGGAAGTGTTGCCATCATCAAAATCAACATCGACGCGGAGGGCAGCGTCACCCCGGACCACATCATCAATGACACGAGCGGCCAAGGGCCGGCCCTGCTCGAAGCCTGCAAACACTGGAAATTCCAGCCTCCGAGCGTAAGAGGCAAGGCCGTCCGCACCAGCGTTTCGGTGGAAGTGAAGTTCTGAGTTCCGCATGAACCATCCAACCCAATTCGCCACGCTGGCCGTGCACGCGGGCGAAGAGCCATGCCCAGCGACCGGCGCTCTGGATACACCGATTTATCAATCAACCACGTTTGTCTCCGCCAACGCGAACGAGATGGCCGCTGTCTATGGCGACGAGAAGCCGGGCTACATGTACACGCGCTACGGCAACCCCACGATCCGCGCTCTTGAGGTTAAGATGGCGGCCCTCGAAGGCGGTGAAGCGGCGCTTGCCACCGCTTCCGGGATGGCCGCGATTTCCTGCGCGATTCTGGGCTACGTAAAAGTGGGCGATCACGTAGTGGCCGGGCACTCGCTTTATGGCGCGGCCTACGATTTCATGGCGCGCATGCTGCCGCGCTTTGGCGCTTCCTCCACCTTCACCCGCTCGACCGGCGTCGAGGACTTCGAAAGGTGTATTCAACCCAATACCCGCCTGATTTATTTCGAGACGCCCAGCAACCCGGTGCTCGAAATCATCGACATCGCGGGGCTGGCAAAGATGGCGCAGGCGCACGGGATCCCCCTTATGATCGACAACACCTTTGCGTCCCCCGCGCTGCAGCAGCCGATGGCTTCAGGCGTCACCGTCGTGGTGCACTCGGCCACTAAATACCTATGCGGCCACGGGGACGCGATGGGCGGCGTAATCATCGGCCCTCAGGCTTACATCACCAATCTAAGCAAGGAAATCGTCCGCGACTTTGGCGGCATCATCAGTCCGTTCAATGCGTGGCTTATTCTGCGCGGCATTCACACGCTGCACCTTCGCGTGCCCGCGCAGTCGGCGAGCGCGGAGCGCGTGGCCGCGTTCCTTAAGGGTCATCCCAAAGTCGGGCGCGTAAACTATCCGGGGCTACCCGGCCATCCGGGCTACGAGCTGGCCCGGAAACAGATGAAGGCCTTTGGCGCCATGATCAGCTTTGAGGCCAAGGATGGTTACGAAGGAGGCAAAAAGGTAATGGACGGCGTCGAGATCTTTGCGCGCGCCGCGAGTCTGGGGGATACCCGGTCACTCATCGTACACTCGGCTTCCACCAGTCATCGCGCGGTGCCGCGCGATCATCGTCTTGCTTTGGGGATTGCCGACGGCCTCGTCAGACTCTCAATCGGCGTTGAGGCTACCGATGATTTAATTCAGGATCTTGATCAGGCGCTGGCGAGGCTTTAAACGTTTTGGGATGCGGAAGATTGTTCTCGCTATGGTACGGGCCGGGCTTGCCACAAGGCTGTCGAATTAGCTGAACAGTTTGGCGTAAAGTGCGGCTTTGCTGTTTGCTGTTTCGTAGGGGCGCTGCTTGCTGCGCCCGGTGACATTGGGC
>JBOGJX010000490.1:0-8572 GCA_050745285.1 Terriglobia bacterium | reverse complement strand
ACTCGGTTCTGAAGAAGACGCTCTACACGGCAAGTTTTGTCTTTGTGTTTCGCCAGAATGTGCCGAACCAGTTGATTCCCATCAACCCGCTGGGCTTGACCATCACCTACTTCCGTGAGGACGAGGCTTTTAACTAAATCAATCTCAACCAGGAGAAACATTCATGCCACTCATCCAATTACCCCCTGCCCCACCCGAGAAGGAGACCGTCGCATATCGTCTTGAGGTCCAGGTCCTTGACGAACTCAAACGCTATGGAGCCTTCCTCGGCACTCGCAATTGGTCACACATCGTTTCCCAGTGCCTTCAAAAGGTTTTCAGAACTGACCCTGATTACAAGACCTGGCTGAAGACCCATCCGAACTTTGTGATTGACCGGAAGCCCCGGCGTAACGGCGCCACCCCACAACAGCACGGAGCCGCCCTCTCAGGCGCTTCAGCGCCGCAGCCTACTGTGGACGCCGCGCAAGCGGCGAGCTGATGTGGATGCTTTATGTGCGTCACGCGCTGCTTTAACGATTATTTTCCGTGCCGAAATCGCTGCTTCGCAGCGGCAGGTGGAGGGTCCTGGCTTCGCCCGACCCTGACACATCACCCCTTGGGAGGATCACGTATGCGATCAATTGATCGCAAATGGGAACTTCTTGAGCAGTAAGGGCTTGGAAGGAGAAACATCCCAAGTGGGATCACCTGATCCCATCCGCGATGCATTTGATCACAAATGCGAGTTACTGAATCTGAGGGGGTTACCGGAACCGGTTATGAAGACTGAAACTAACCATCGCACCAAGCATGTGGCCGTCAGGGTCAGTCAGCAGGCCTATGACAGGCTCCGGTCTTTGGCCGAAAGCGAACAAAAACCACTGAGGGAATGGTGCCGCGACAGGCTCCTCGAAGTGTTGAAAGGTCCATCCGTAACCCCCGCCGACCACGCCGTACTCGCTGAAATTGCAGCCACCCAGGATATCGTTGTGGGCCTGGTCTGTGCGCTGGGCCGTGAAGGCAGGCTGACACCTCAGAAGGCCCAGGAAATTGTCGATGCCGCTCACAACCGGAAATACCGCGACGTGGCCGCGCTCCTGAAGTACGCCCATTCCCGGACGCACACAGGCAAGGCAGTCAAACGCCATACATCAGATTCTGATGGAGAGCTCACGGATGAATCCTGAGATTCCAGTGCCCGCACAACCCTTCAGCGAGGAGTATCCCTGGCCGCGGTATAAGCCCATCTTCAGCTCCCTCGCATGCCTGCTGGCCCTCATCGCAGGCGCGGGGGTGTTCGCCTGGCAGTATAAGAGCCGGTGGACTCCGCTTGAACAGTATTATTTTCAGGCGTATTTCCGAACCGCACACCTTTCGACTTCGCGCAACCCATACTTACGAACGATCCATAACTGGGAAGCGCTCGTCATCAGGTTTCACGATGGCAGCCGTTTCGCGCTCGATAGCGAAGTAAATCGCGTGCCAGTCCCACCTGGGGTATCCGCGAAAGCCATTGCGTTCACGCTTTCCCGGTTTGCGATTGAGCACGGAGCGACGGGCATCGAGTGGCAATCACTCAGGCTCGATGACTCGAGTTTCCATCCATGGCTCAGCCAATGGATTTATGGCGGTCGATCGCTCTGGCAACTGTTCCGGACAGCATGGTACGCGGGCCTTCTTGCGCTCTGTATATTGCTGCCGCTGGCTATCAGCCAGGACCGGCGCGAAGCCGCAAGACGCCGCCAGCCGCACCGGCTTCGAGGCGCCAATCTTGCTTCCCGGACGGCGTATCACCGCGAGCGCCGCAACCTGAGTGGCGTCGGATGGATGACCTCAGGACAAGCAAGTTTCTGGGAATTGCTACACATGGCAAAAGGGGAACGAAAGGTGGTCCGCATTGCGCGCCGGAATGAATCTGAACACTTCCTGATGGTGGGTGATACGGGTTCCGGAAAGTCCTCACTCATCCGGCAACTGCTCCATCAGATTGCTGAGCGAGGAGAAACAGCCATCATTTACGATCCGGCCATTGAGTACATGCCGGAGTTTTTCGATCCTGACCGCGGGGATGCGATCCTCAACCCGCTTGATGCGCGGATGCCTTATTGGTCCCCTTCGCGTGAACTCCTGCATGACGCCGAGGCTGATGCCCTGGCGAAGTCTCTCTATCCGGATGGTGACCGCGAGCTCGACTTTTTTGTCGATAGCCCGCGCCGGGTGTTTGCTTACCTGATGAAATTCCGGCCTACACCGGAGGAGCTCTGCTTGTGGATTGATAAACCAAACACTGAGATCCGGCCGCGCCTCGCCTATACCTCGCTCGCGGCCTATATCGAGGAGACAGCTCCCAACCAGAAAGCCGGTGTAATCGCGGGACTCGAACGGTTTTCCCGTGCCCTCCAGCTCCTACCTTTGCCCGCCCAGAACTGCCGGCATTGGACCGCGACCGAATGGGCCGAGCGGCGTAGCGGCTGGCTGTTCTTTACCAGCACCACGGCAACCCGCGACCGCCTGAAGCCGCTCACCAGCCTCTGGCTCGACTTCTTGATTATGCGGCTGACGGCCCAGACTCACAGCCCGCAGCGCCCAGTATGGGTGATTATCGACGAACTGGCGAGCCTGCAGAAGCTTCCCACGCTGCTCCTGGCGCTCACCGAAAGCCGGAAGTCAAACACCCGAATCGTTATGGGTTTTCAAGGCCGAAGCCTCATGGAGGCTCACTACGGGCAGGAAGCCGAAGCCATGCTCTCGCAGCCCCGCACACGGTTCTTTCTGCGCACGGGGGAGGCTCACGGCGCCGAGTGGGTGAGCCGGTGCATCGGCGAAGTCGAGATGGAGCACGTGCGGCGAGGCCGGAACACGGGAAGCTGGGGTATGGAGAGATCGAACAATGCAACCCTCGACCGGCGAGTTGAATGGGCGGTTCTCGCTTCAGAGATCGGCGAATTGGAAAACCTCACCGGGTATTTTCAGGTTCCCGGCTACACTCTCCGGGTTGAGTTCGCCCCTGTCCCACCCAAGATCATTCATCCGGTCAATATCTTTCGCAACGCCCCGGATTATTCCGCGCCTCCGGTGGTAAAGAAACCTCGCAACAGCAACCGTTCGAGGCGGCGCGCGGAAGGTCAGAACGATTCGAGCCAGCCCAAACCGGTCGATCCCAAGAGGGTTCCAGCGCCTAACGAGGACGCTGGCGACACCTATTCGACGGCAGGTACAAAGTAATGCTCCGAATGTCGAAAGAGCCTCTGAACGCCGCGCAAGTCCGCTCCTATCACGAGAACGATTTCGTGAATGCGGAACAGCGCTATTACTCTGAGAACAGCGCGGTGACCGGCGAGTGGCAAGGGCAGCTTGCCGCCGAGTGGGGGCTTCGAGTCGACGTGCGAGACGATCAGTTCTATCGTTTGACCGAAGGCCAACACCCTATCACCGGCGAGCAGATGGTCCGTCATCGGATCGCGGCTGAGTATAAGAACCAGGAAGGCCAAACGGTTTCGAGCGTCGCGCATCGCGCCGGCTGGGATGCCACGTTCAACGCCCCGAAGAGTGTTTCCATCGCGGCTCTGGTCGGCGGGGATAATGCAGTGCGCGAAGCCCACCGGGAGAGCGTCCGCATCGCGCTCGAAGAACTCGAACGCTATACCCAGGTGCGCATCGGCGGCAATCATCCAGCCGAAACCACCGGCAAGATTATCGCCGCCAAATTCGAGCACGATAGCGCCCGGCCCGTGAAGGGTTATTCCGCCCCGCACCTTCATACCCACGTCGTCATCTTCAATGTGACCGAAACCGCGGATGGCAAGACCCACGCTTTGCAGCCTAGGGAATTCTACCGCAGCCAGCAGTATGCGACGGCCGTGTATCAGTCGGAATTGGTCAGCCGCCTGCGTCAGTTGGGTTATGAAGTCGGGCGGGACCACAACCGGACTCCCCAAATCCAAGGCTTTACGCAGGAATATCTGGATGCGAGCAGTCCGCGGCGTAAACAGATTGAGAAATACCTCGCTGCGGAGGGGCTCGAAGGTTATGGCGCCGCCCAGATAGCGGCTCATCGGACGCGGGAAGGGAAGGTCAATCTACGGCCCGAAGAGATGCAGCGGGTCAATCGGGCGCTGGCGGCAGAATACGGCAACGACCCTGTGGCTGTCGTGGCACGCGCCAAGGTGCGCCGCCTTAAACACGAGAATCAGACGGAGCACGGCCTGGGAACTGCGAAGATTGCCTATGCTGCCTTGACCTTTGCCCGCGACAGGAACATCGAGCGGGAAGCGGTGGTGGATGAGCGAAGTCTCCTTCGGGATGCTTTGGGGCGTTCGCTCGGGGAAGCCCGGCTTCCAGATCTGCGGACGAATCTCGAGTCTCGAATCCGCAGCGGAGAATTCGTCCAGGTTCATATTGCGCAAGGCAGCGACCGCAAGTTCACAACGGCCAGGATGCTCGCCTATGAGCGGGAGAACCTCTCCACGATGACCAGCGGCCAGTACCAGGCAAAACCCCTGGTCCGGCCTGAGATGGTTCAAAAGCTCCACAATGAAATACAGAGATTAAATCCTGCGCAGCGCCAGGCAGCGACTGAGATCCTCCAAAGCGAGGACAAGATCACCGGCCTTCAGGGAAGCGCGGGGACCGGCAAGACTACCACACTTGCCGCCATCCGCAGGGCTGGAGAGCTCGAAGGTTACGAGATTCAAGGTTTTGCCCCCACGTCACGAGCAGCGCACCAGCTTGAAGAAGCTGGTATCCGCTCGACCACATTGCAGCACTTCCTCTCAAGCAATTCGGCATTCAACTCAGACGCCAAGCGCCTCTACGTGCTCGATGAATCGAGCCTTGCGAGCACCAGGCAGGTGAACGAATTCTTCAAGAGAATGCTGAATGACGATCGCGTGCTTCTCGTCGGTGACATTCGCCAGCATCAGGCCATAGAGGCCGGGAGGCCTTTCCAGCAGATGCAGGAAGCCGGGATGCGAACTGCCCGGCAGGAGGAGATCATCCGGCAGCAAGATCCTAAGCTGAGGAATGCGGTAGGACTATTGGCCCAGGGAGAAGTGAAGGAAGCCCTCTGGCTCCTTGACCAGCAGAGTAGAATCCACGAGGTAAGAGACGCCCATGAGCGTCTCTCGGCCATCGCTCGCGAGTATTTGAAAGACTCCGATCACACCTTGGTCGTCGCACCCGGCAATGCCTCCCGCGCCGAAATCAACCGTCTGATTCACGAAAACCTTCAGGCGGACGGCAAGGTGAGCCGGGAGGGGTTTCGCTTCAAAGTGCTCGTCAACCGCCATGAGCTGACCGGCGCCGACCGGGAATGGGCTGCCAAGTATCAGCCCGGTGACGTGATCCGTTACAGCCATGGCAGCCGGGAGATTGGCCTTAAGAAAGGTGAATATGCCACGGTTGCCCACAGCGACGCAAAAGCGAATTGGTTGGCGGTCCGCCGCGAGAACGGGCAGCAAGTGACCTACGACCCAAAGCGGCTAAAGGGTGTGAATGTCTACCGGATAGAAGAGAGGTATTTTGCGGCTGGGGAGCGCATTCAGTTCACGGCGCCGTTTAAGGACAGAGGCATCCCGAACCGTCAACTGGCAACTATTGAGCAAGTGGATGCAGAGGGAAATCTCCGAATCAAACTCGGCGCACGACATTCTGCCCAGTTCAATCTGCGTGAGCACCCTCACCTCGACTACGGCTACGCCATGACGAGCCACAGCAGCCAAGGGCAGACAGTTGACCGGGTGATTGTTCATGTTTCGGCCAAGGACGCGCACAACGCCCAGCTCGTCAACCAGCGGTTCGCTTATGTGGCGCTTTCAAGGGCCCGTTATGACGCTCGAATCTATACCCATGATGCAGAGTCACTCACGAAGAAGCTGAGCCGTGATGTTTCAAAGCAGGCCGCCCTGAAGACAGACCAAGGTGAGGAACAGACAGTACGAAAGACGAAGGCGAAGGGTGTTGAGCAGGTGCAAACCGGGAATCATCGCGTGGCAGCAAACAATAGGACTAAAAAGGTCTCGCGCGGAATGGAACGGAGCATTGTATGAACGGTTTTGAAGTCATTCTACCTTTCCTGAGACCGATCGAATCGCTGATTCTCAATCCCGACATCAGCGAGATCATGGTGAACGGTTCGGAGCATGTTTTCATCGAGCGCGCGGGATATGTCGAGCCTGTTCCCGGCCTCAGCCTGACTGAAAAGTCGCTGATGATCGCCGTGAAAAACATCGCTCGCCGGCTGGGAGATGACATCTCGGAATCGAAGCCCGTCCTTGATTCACGTCTTCCCGATGGCAGCCGCGTGGCGGCGGTGATTCCGCCGTGCAGCGTCAACGGAGTGACCCTAACCATTCGCAAGTTCAATGCCCGGCACCTCACCATTGAGGATCTTGTGAGCATCGGTACGCTCCCGAAAAGCATGGCTTCTACTCTTGAAGGGTTTGTACTGGGGCGGAAGAACATCCTCATCAGCGGCGGCACAGGAACCGGCAAGACCACGCTGCTCAATATCCTGGCCAATTTCATTCCCAATGATCAGCGGCTGGTCATCATCGAGGACACGGCTGAGATTCAGCTTCGGAAAGAAAACCTGGTTCGCCTGGAGGCTCGGCGCGAGCAGGACGGCCTGCCCGCAGTTACGATCCGGGATCTACTGAAGGCCACGCTCCGCCACCGGCCCGACCGGATCATTCTGGGTGAAATTCGCGGAGGTGAGGCTTTCGATCTGCTGCAACTACTGAATACCGGACATTCTGGCACGCTTTCAACCGTTCATGCGACTTCCGCTTCGCAAGGACTTGCCCGGTTTACGAGCTGCGTGCTGCAAAGTGGCATCGGGCTGCCCTACAAGGCCATCAAGATCAACATTGCGGATTCTCTGAATCTGATCGTTCAACTCGAACGCCGGCCGGGATGCAGGTTTGTCGCCGAGGTGATCGAAATCGAGGGTTATGACCTAGAGAGAGACCGCTACGAATTCAACCCGATTTATGCCCGCGAGATGCCCAGGAGGTGACTATCTTATGCCCACACTGGAACATAGTCCTGAAGGCGATCATGCCCTGACGACGAAGGAATATATCTGCCGTAATTTCGCGCCCTCGGACCGGATCGCAGTGCTGGTCTTGAACCGCGAAAACGGCCGGAAGGTCCAGCGGGTTACAACTGCGGAGAGCCTCGCCAACGAGAAGTGGCAAGCGTGGCTCCGGAGCGAGAACGCCCAGGGCGCCAACGTCTACATCTCGTACAATGCCTTGCGCAAGGACGCCCGCAACCGCACCAAGGCTGACGTGGCCGCCATCCGGCACGTTTATCTCGATCTCGACCGAGATGGGGAGCGGTCGCTCGCCGCCGTTCGGGCTAGCACGGAAGTGCCGGTCCCAAATTACGTTCTTTCAACCTCACCTGGAAAGTATCAGATGATCTGGAAGGTCGAAGGGATGACCCAGGAGCAAGCGGAAGCGGTTCAGCGAACGATGGTCACACGGTTCGGTGGCGACCCTGCAGCTACGGATTCAACCCGCGTCCTGCGGCTACCGGGGTTTTCCAACAAGAAGTACGAACAGGACTACCGTGTGGAGGCACACGAACTCGCAACGGCCACGTACCAGCTCTCCGATTTCAAGCTGGGCATCCATCACGCTCGGAAGCCGCAACAGGAACATCCGACTGATTACTCTCGCAGGCAGGGAGTTATGGCGAAGCGGACTCCTTCCGACCACGACTGGCGCTGGGCGCAGGACCGGCTGAGGAGTGGAGAGTCGATGGCGGTGTTAATCCAACGTCTTGAGGACTACCGCTACGACAAACCAAGGCCGCAATATTACGCCCGGCGGACGGTCACGCGGGCCTATACTCGCGTCGCGCTCAGTCGGGGAGATAATCCTGACGCCGTGGTGCAGGCGATCCGCGCGTATCCCCCAAGCCCTCATGAAAACGGTGAGCAATACGCTCGTCAGACCATGCAGGAGTTTATGGCGAAGCTCGGGCAAGCAAACGAACAGCAGCCAGCGGTTTCCTCCACATCTCAGCAACAGGCCCAACAACTGGATTTGGGGGGAACATCGTGACGAGATCGCTCCCGTTCTTCTGGTGCCTTCTATCGACTTCGGTCCTCGCCGGAGTGTTGTTTCTCTGTGCCGGACGAGCAGATATACCGATGGTCAAGATATACCTTTTGATCTTTGCGGGCCTTGGCCTGGCAACCTCTCTCTTTACGGATTCTTCCCAAGATGGAGAGCGGCGAAAACCAAGCCCGGGAGATTCCGATTCCGGTTCGCGTGTTGCCGCGAGCTTCCTCTTCTTGGTGACCGTGATCGTCGCCGCGCTTGATACGGGCCGCTTCCATTGGACTGTTGGCCTCACCGCCATAGCGCAGATACTGGCGCTCATGGCGTTCGCGTTGGCGGCAAGCATTCAAGTCTGGGCAATGGCAATGAACCCGTTCTTCTCGACCGCCATCCGTATCCAAACAGAGCGCGGCCACAAGCTTGTGACTCGCGGGCCATACCGCTTCGTTCGCCATCCGGGTTATCTGGCGATGGCAGTCATCATGCCGGCGACTGCCATTGTTTTCGGCTCCGTATTTGCC
>JBOGJX010000489.1:0-7060 GCA_050745285.1 Terriglobia bacterium | reverse complement strand
GGCGCCACTTTTGACAATTTCAACATCGACGCCATTCAGGAGATCAAGTCGAATTCCGGTGTGATGCCGGCGGAGACCGGCGAAGGCGCCGCCTCGTTCACCAACGTCATCACTAAATCCGGAACTTCCCAAATACACGGCGATGTTTTCGAGTTTCTCCGCAATTCCAGCCTGGACGCCCGGAATTTCTTTGACCGCAGCGGCCCCATCCATCCCGGGCGTCTTCCCCACTTCGAGCGCAACGAGTTCGGCTTCACTAACGGCGGCCCGGTGGTTCTGCCGGGCATCTACAATGGCCGCAACCGGATGTATTATTTCGGCGAGCATCAGGGCTTCCGGCAAGTTCTTGGCACCACGCAAGTGCTTTCCGTGCCCACTCCCCGCGAGCGGCTGGGCCTGGATACTACAGCCTTTCCGGGGGATACTCTCATCGCGCCGGTTAGCCCGGCGATGGCGCCGGTCCTTGCGCATTATCCTTTGCCCAATGATCCGGGAGGGCCTTACGGCGCCCGGACGTTTGCCACCTCGACCGCCGTAACCACCACCAGCGATCAGTTTTCCTTCCGCATCGATCACCGGATTTCGGACAAGGCGAAACTCTTTTCGCGCTTTACGTTTGATAACATCACAGGACCTACCACAAATCCCAGCCAGCTTGCCATTGACCCAAGCTTCGCCGTCCGCTTCTTCGAGCACGAGCGTAACTTTGGACTTTCCTACACGCGGACGTTCTCTCCAAACCTCATATCGGATTTTTCAGCCGGCTTCATCCGCGCGACGCCGGTTTTCCCCTCGATCAATCAAACACAGCCGGGCCTGCTGTTTGGAGACGGACTTTATGAGCCTTTCAACTCCGGCTCCGGGACGATCACGGGATCGTATGGCAACCTTTTTCAGTTGAGGCAGACCTGGACATACATCCATGGGAAGCACTCCTTCGAGTGGGGGGCTGAAGCGCGCTTGAACCGGGACACTACTGTTTTCGGGCCTACGTCCAACGGACAGTACACCTTTGGCGGCGGCGCCGCCTATTCACCGGTGGAAATCCTTTCCGCCAGCGGCAAGCATGACGTTCACGTGGGTGATCCGCTGCCGGATGCCCTCACGGGCTTGCTCACGGCCACCCCGTATAGCTACACGGCAACTATAGCGTATCCGCTTTTTTCGCAAGGAGACAAAATCGGTGAGAGCGCCATTCACCGGGATGAGTACAACTTTTATTTTCAGGATGCGTGGCGGGTAAGGTCTGGATTCACGCTGAATTATGGCTTGCGGTACGAGGTGGGAACGCCCATCCGCGAACAGCATCACCTGACTTCGGGCGCAGTCTTCCTTGGAGCAAATGGAAAGCTCGCCCCTGCGTGGGAACCCGGCGTAAGGGAAGAGATGCTCTTTTATCCTCAGCCTCCCTACAGTTACGGAATTGACTGGGGCGGATGGGGGCCGCGCCTTAGCCTGCAGTGGCGCGTGGCGAAGCAAACTGTCTTCAGCGCCGGCGGCGCCATCACGACCATTCTTCCCGTCCTCTATCAGGACAATTTCGTGACCGGCGGCTTTCCCATGGTGATCACGCCCTTCCTCACCGCCGCGCCAGGCGCGCCCGTGCCCTTCGTCAACACGAAGCAGCCCACGCATCTTCCTACGCTTTACACGCCTCAGGGAACGCCGGTATTTGCTTCGGGCAATTCCATGAGCGTTGCCCCCAACACGGTGATGGACGTTCAGCGCTTCGAACAAGATGTGGCAGCCCAGACGCCCGGCGGCGCGGTTCAACCGATATCGGTCTTTGGAATGTCACAGGACTTCAAAAATGGTTACATCGCAACGTATACGGCGGGCCTGGAGCGCCGCTTCCATGATGTGTCCCTCGACGCGGCCTACGTGGCAACGGTCGGCGTGGGTCTCGCCAGCCAGATTTTCCCCAACAGCTATCCGGGTGCGAGTCGGGCCTTTGCTCCCTTCACCCTGTTCAACGGAGCGGGGCAGGCGGTGGGCGGATTTGGTCCTGACAATATCATGTCCAACCGTTCTCACTCTGATTACAATGCGCTGCAAACCTCCGCCACCAAGACCTCGGCTCGATGGGGTTTGGGCTTTCAGGTGAGTTATACATATAGCAAAGCGATAGACGATGCCAGCGCGATTTACGCCACCACTTCTCAGGGAACTATCTTGCAAGCCTTGCCGCAAAACCCCTGGAATCCCGGAGCCGAAAAAGGTCCCGCGACCTTTGACCTCACCCACGTCCTGAGCTTCAGCGTGATCCAAAACCTCGGGCTGGATCGCGTCGGTTTTCTGCGGCAACGCTTGGGGCAGAAGCTCACCTCGGGTTGGGAGTTTCTGAACATTTCCACGATCACCAGCGGTCCTCCCTTTTCGGTTTTTTCCGGCATTCAGCAGACGGGGTCAGGCTCGGCGGGGGCCGACCGGCCGGATCAAATCGGCATTCCTGCGCTTTCCACTTCCGGTGTGGTGAAGGAGAATTATTTTGGGCTTGGGGCTCTCAACACCTCTCTGTTTCGCATTCCCACTCATGTTCCGGGCGGCGCCGGGCCCAATCATGGCCGCTTCGGAGCGCTCGGGCGGGACACCTTCCGCGGCCCCGGATATCGGGATTTTGACGTGGCGCTCGTCAAGGACACGGCGTTTGGCCGTCGCCACGGCGCAGAAGCCATGACGCTGGAATTCCGGTCCGAATTTTTCAACGTCTTCAACCTTACCAATTTCGGGTTGCCGGCAAATGTGGTTAATGGTTCCGGCTTTGGCAACATCAACCACACCGCTGGCCCTTCGCGGCAATTGCAGTTTTCGCTCAAACTGATCTATTAGCCTCAACACCGTTCACTTAAGCAGGTGTAGCGCAGAGTTTTGCTTTTACAACTCTGCGGCTTTTTAAATGTTTTCAAGCCAAACGCCGCAGAGTTTCCAAAACCAGGAAACTCTGCGCTACATCGCTCTACGGCTTTTGACAAAAGCCGGAAAAGTTCTTGACATGCCGCGCTGCTCGCACTAAGATTTGTGGCGCGCACTTTTATACACTAAAACTAAAACGAACAGGGAAGGATCGTGGGTGTTCCTTACTATTCGACTTATGGTCGCGGAATGTCCTGGCTTTTGCGAACAAAGCGGTTATTCCTGGACTTTTTCCGGGCGTGGAGGTCTGATCTGAAACGACTGCACGACACGTGCGCATTTTTTTAGGGTTCATGGCCAATTCGCCCCGGTTTCTACTTAGCGAACCAGGAAGCGAGATGAGAGAAAGGGGTGTAGCGCAGAGTTTTGCTTTTGAAACTCTGCGGCATTTTTTGCCCGTACCAGTAAAGGACCGCAGAGTTTTAAAAGCAAAACTCTGCACTACACCCACAACGTGCTGGCTTTTGGGCTTTTAGCCTTTGACACTTCAGGATGAGGAGGAGGGTAGCATGAGCAATGCATGTCGTAAGGTGGTACTGGTCTTTTTCGTAAGTTTATTGGTTTCGGGGGTAGCGCTCGCGCAGTCGGACCTCGGAACGATTTCGGGCTACGTGAAAGACCCGTCGGGAGCGACGGTTCCGAGTGCCAAGGTTGTTGTCCAAAATCAGAGCGGCCTCAACCGTCAGGCAACGACGGACCCATCGGGCCATTACGCCATCACCAACATCCCGCCGGGCTTCTACACCGTGACCATCGAGGCCGCTGGTTTCAAGAAGTACGAAACCACGAACAACAAGCTGAACCCGAGCTCAATTCTGGCGGTTAATGCGACGCTGACCCTGGGGGCCACGACGCAAACGGTCCAGGTCACGGCGGCGGCGCAGACGCTGCAGACGCAATCGGCCACGGTGCAAAAGCTGGTCACCCGGCAACAGATGGATTCGCTGGAGCTGAACGGACGCAACCCCGTCCTCCTGGCGACACTCGTACCCGGCGCTCACGGCGGAAATCTTGCGGGCCTTAATTTTAATTTCAGCCAGGGTCCGTCGAATTTCAACGGCTCCCGCAACCCGGAGAATTTGATTACGATTGACGGCGCCCCGGCCACCCGCACGCGCTCCAACGGGACCAGCATCGGCGCCGCCGACGAGGACTCCACCCAGGAAGTGCAGATCCTCACCGCCGATTACCCGGCTGAATACGGCCGCACGTCTGGCGCGCAGATTCGCATCCTGACGAAGAGCGGCACAAAGCAGTTTCACGGGGCCGCCTACGAATACGTCCGCAATACGGCCCTGAACGCTAACTCCTGGCAGCGCAACACCAATCCGTCAACCGCTTTTACGGCGCCCGATCACTACAACGACTTTGGGTACAACATCGGCGGACCTGTCTACATTCCCGGCCACTTCAATACGGACAAAAGCAAGGTCTTCTTTTACTTTGGACAGGAATGGACGAGGAACTACTTCACGGATTCGAGCACACTGACCGTTCCCTCGATGGCGATGCGGAGCGGCGACTTCAGCGAGTTGCTCAATCCGGCTAATTTCTTCTACGGCAAAACGGTGGTGATCAAGGACCCGAAAACCGGTATCCCGTTCCCTGGCAACGTCATTCCGCAAGGCGAGCTTAGCCCGAACGGGCTCGGTGTACTCAAGGCATATCCGGCGCCTAATCTGGCCACGCCCATCAACGGCAAAGACAATTGGTTTTTCAGCGCGCCTCACCCGCAAAACCAGCGCAAGGACACGTATTCGTTCGACATCAACGTGACGCCGAACCATCGGATCCAAATCCGCCGCTTGTCGTTCGCCTTTAATGAGTATCAGCCGCTCGACGGCGGCACCAATGAAACACCCAAATTTTTCAACCGTCCCAACCAGACAAACTCGCTGGATTATGTGTGGACCATGAGCCCCACGAAGGTGAACGAGGCTTTGTTGACCCTCAGTCATGATCGTGTCTTGATCCCCGTGGATGCAGCGCACTTCCTGAACCGCACGACGGTCGGCATCAACTATCCCTATATATTTCCGGTTGGGAAAGAGATCGAGACCCGCATCCCCACGGTGAATATGACGAACTTCTCCCGATTAAACGGCGGCCCCTATCCGTCGCACTCCGCCGGCCCCATCCTTGACGCTTCCGACAGCTTGACCTGGATCAAAGGCAATCACACGATGAAGTTCGGTTTCTTGTACGAATGGCAGGGCGAGAACGACAATGATGAAATCAACGTGTCGGCCTGCTCGACGTGCACAAACAACCAGAACGGCCAATTTGGTTTCAGCGACACAGCGTCAGGTTTCGTGCGGCCAGGATACACCCTGGCGTCCTCGGGCGCCGCGGTCGCTAACGCGGCCCTGGGACTCTTCGATACTTACTCTGAAATCGGCAGCCGCGCCTACACCATCTTCCGCGGCAACATGTACGAAGGCTTCGCGCAGGATGGGTGGTCGGTGAATCCAAAGCTACGCATCGACTACGGTCTCCGTTACACCGTCATCGTTCCCTATCATGCGGATTGGGGAAACATGATCGTGTTCGATCCGAGTTTTTACAACCCCAACATCGCCGTAAACATCGATCCCAAAACCGGTCTGATCACCGGCTCGCCGTCGATTGCTCAGTTGTATAACGGCATGGTCATTCCCGGCAGTGGGTTCCCGACTTCGGCTAAGGGCCGAGTTCCCGCGGCAGATTCCGGCGCGTACGCCGGCCTGTTCCACAACCTTCCCAATCATTATTCCAATATCCAGTGGGGCCAGCTTCAGCCGCGCGTCGGCGTCGCTTACAAGCTCAACGGCAAGACCGTATTGCGCGCCGGCGGGGGCCGCTTCTTTACTCGCCTGGGCGTGAGTGACTCGATCTTCCTCGGTGGAAACCCTCCCTTCCAACCCAATGCCAGCGTCGACTTCGGCTCTGTGGATAACCCAGGAGCAGGCGGGGCCAAGAGTATTCCGTTAACCGTGACCACCCAAAGCTTAGCCTTTAAGAACCCGGAAGCGTGGAATTGGAACTTCACGGTCGAGACCCAAACGTTCTGGAAGTCCTTCCTCAGCGTTGCCTACGTGGGGAGCCGGGGTTTGCACTTGCAGCGGGAGGCGGACATCAACCAGCCGACTCTGGCAACCGTTCTGGCAAATCCAGGGATCAACCTGAACGCCTTGCGTCCCTATAAGGGATTCGGCTCCATCCGTGAAACGGATAATGTAGCCAGTTCAACCTACAACTCGCTGCAGATAAGCTGGAATCGCCAGTTCGCCAGCGGATTGACGTTCGGCTTGGCGTACACGCTCTCCAAATCAATGGATGACGGCTCCAACCAGCGCGACGTCATCCCGGACACCTACGACGCGCACATGTTGTGGGGGCCGTCGGAGTTCGACGCGCGCCACGTCCTGATCATCAACTATCTCTATAACCTGCCGTTTTTCAAAGACCACTCGACGTTGAGGGGCAAGCTGCTGGGTGGATGGCAAATTGGCGGCATCAACCAGTTCCAGACCGGAACCCCTTGCGGCGTCGCGGGCGGCAGCGACTATGCGGGCGTGGGCCAGGACGCCAACTTCGGGTGCGGCGTGAACGGCCAATACTGGGTTAAGAACGGCGATCCCAAAATCATTGGTCAATTCGCCGCAAACGGCAAGAAGGACCCTAACCAATGGTTCGCCGTAACCAGCCCCGGCGGGTCGCCAATCTTTACCCAACCGCCCGCTGGCACGTTCAACACCCAGCGCGTCCGCGACATCATCTACCAGCCGGGCTTCCGCAACTGGAATCTCGGCCTCTTCAAGAGCTTCGCCATCAGCGAGAGTAAAGGGTTCCAGTTCCGCGCTGAGGCCTACAACGTTGATAACCACCCGAATTGGGGCGGTTCAAGCGGCGGAGGCGTGGATTTTAATCCTACCAGCTCTACTTTTGGCAAGGTCACGAACAAGGGCAGCGAGCGCAATCTTCAGCTCTCGCTCCGCTTCTACTTCTAAGATTGCGCCGCCATCGCAGCAGGTGTAGCGCAGAGTTTTGCTTTTGAAACTCTGCGGTTTTTGGTGCGGCAACGGAAGGGCAGGGTTTAAACCCTGCCGCAGACATGGTCTTCTTTTAATTATTCGTCTCGCGCCGTGAGCGGGCTGCGGATGCAGCC
>JBOGJX010000488.1:0-21690 GCA_050745285.1 Terriglobia bacterium | reverse complement strand
GGCTAAAGCCATGCCCTGACACTTCGAGCGGCAACTTAACAAAGTCATACTAGCCCTTGTTCAGGTCTGCCAATGCTTGGTGCACCTTGTCAGCATCTTTGAACTTCGGGTTAAGGGATAAGACCCGGTTGAGCTCCGATTTGGCTTGGGCGCGGTCCCCCATCTTCTCGTAGGTGAGGCCCAAGTGATAGTGAATGGAGGCGTCCGTGGGCGCTTTTTCCAGCGCCTGCTTGAACATCTCAACCGCTAGTTGATATTGGCCCCGGTGGAAGTAAGCGCTGCCCAGCGTATCGGCCGCAGCGGAAGAATTGGGCATGGAGCGGAGCGCCGACTGCGCGAGCGAGAGAGCCACGTCCAGGTTTTGATCGTGCTCGATCATCAGATAGGCCAGGTTGTTCTGCGCTTGCGGAAAGTCAGGCCGGATCTGCAGTATTTTTTGATAGAGACCCTGAGCCTTTTGCCAGTCCCCCATTTGATCCTCCATCTCCGCAAGGGCGAAGTAGGGCCGGATGTCGCGCGGGCTCGACTGGATGGCTTGGCCAAGCGTGGTGGCAGCGCCGGTCTTATTGCCCATGGTGGATTGTACTTCGCCGAGCAGCAGACCCGCATCCACGCTGCTCTTGTCCAGGCGCAACGCCTGGGCCGCGGCTGCCTCCGCGTGGGGGAGATCGTGCTTAATAAGATAGACCCGCGCCAGCAGCAGGTAATAAGGGCTGCTGGCCGGAACCTTGGAAATCTGCTGATTGATGAGGTCGATGGCCTGATCCGGCTTCTTCTGAGCCAGATCAACATTCACCAGCCCCTGTAGGGCCGCTGGATAATCCGGGTTTTTCTGCAGTGCCTGCGCATACAGCTTTTGCGCTTCGGCAAGCTTCTTCTGATTGAATCGCAACGCCGCAAGACTGGCGTAACCTTCCGGGTTCTGGGGCGCCATCTGGATAGCCTTGTTCAGGTCCGCTTCGGCGGCAGGCGCGTTTTTTTGCGCCAAGTCCCCCTGGGCCTGAAGGATGTATCCCTGGGGTGAATTGGGCTGGAGTTTAATCAGTTGCGCGGCGGTTTGTTTCAGCAGGTCCAGATCGCCTTTGTGAAGGGCGATGGTGGCGAGGCCGCGCTGGGCCTCGACCATGTTGGGCTGCAAACGCGCAGCCTCACGCCACTCGCTCTCGGCGCGATCCGTCTGGCCCGTTGCGTTGAAGGCGGCGCCGAGGTAATAGTGGGCCGGAGCGCTATCCGGCTCGGATTTCAGGAGGGTCTGCAATGTGTTAATGGCCTGGTCCGGCTTCCCTTGTCCTTCGTCGATCTGGCCCTGAAGAATCAAGGCGCCGGGATCCTTAGCGTTTTTCTTGAGCACGCCGCTGACGATCTTCCCGGCTTCATCGTATTGACGATTCAAAACCAGCAGTTGTGCGTAGCTCTCTTGGGTTCTGAGATCCTTCGGATGCTCCTTCGCGAGCGAGGCATATTCCGACAACGCCTTCTGGAATTGTCCAGTCTGGAAGTAAAACTGCGCGAGCATGCGGTAAGCCTCTGGATTATCCGGCATCGCCTTCTTGGCTTCCACCAGAACTTGTTCCGCCTGGTCCTTCTTCCCCTCGATCATATACAGTCGCGCCAGCGCCGCGCGAGGCACGGGATTCTTTGGCGCGAGGCCAACCGCCTTTTGGAACTGCTGCTCGGCGTCCGGCCAGCGGCGCTGCGAGGTATAAAAGTTCCCAAGGGCCATCACCGCGGAAAGAGACTTCGGATCAAGCTGGACCGCTTTCTTGAAGCTTTCTTCCGCATCGTTCACTTTTTTGGCGCTGAGCTCGAGCACACCCATATTGAGATAAGATTCGGGGCGGCTGGGCTGCAATTGAATGGCATCCTGCATTTCGTGGAGTGAGGCATCCATGTTCGAAAGCCCGGCGTATGCGTTGGCCATCAGGATTGTGGCGTCGATATTCTTGGGGTCTTTCTGTAGCACGAGTTTGGCCTGGTTCTGGGCGCGCTTGAACTGGCGGCCGGCCAGAAGAAGATTACCCAGACCAATTTGCGCCTTCGTGTCATCAGGGCGCAACTGAACCGCGTGCATGAATTCCTGGTACGCGCCGCTCCAGGCGCCCATCTTCATGTAGCAGCGCGCGAGCTGGTAGTGCGCCTCTTCGTATTTTGGGTCAACCTTGATGGCGTTCGAGAACTGAATCGCCGCGTCCCGGTATTCCGCCTTGTTAAAGAACCGCTCCCCACTCTGATAGAATTTTGCCTTGCGGACGGCGGGACTGCGAGTGCATCCGCCTACCAACGCCGTGAGGGCCATGAGAATGACGCAAAGTCTTGCCCCGCGTGATTTGTTCATTGTCTCGATCTCCTTACACCACGGCTCACCACTGAGCATTATATGGCGCTCTAATCCGGTATATATTGTCCGAGCATGGGCAGAATCCGCTGGGTGAATTTCAGCGCCCGCTGCTTTCCGCTGCTCAGGGGTTCATTCTCGGCAAGCGGAGTAATGACCCGAACCATGGCGCCATCGGTCCGGTTCATTCGCAGCGCGTCGGCCACCATATAGACTTTCACCCAATATTCGCTTGCCACGGATCGCCCATGCGACTGAAACCAGTAAATAACCACCTCTTTGCTGAGCCCTAATTCGAGAACGTAATAGTTCGCGGTGAGGGTCCTGCCGTTGCCCCAGGGCACGTTGATGATGGTTGACTTGACCGGCGTCCACCAGGCCCCCGGCAGGCAATGTTTCGGCGAGTGGATGGAATCACCTGTGCTCTGTTTGGGAAAGTAGGCCAAAAACAGGTCAACACCCGGCTTGCCTGGATCGGTATAAAGGCGCTCCAGAAAATGGCCCGGCCCGAGGACCGCAAGCGCCGCCGACGGAATGGTCAAAGTCGTTCCGTCCCACGGGCCAATCCGGGCTGGAAACGTGTCCAGGGCCTTGTGGGGAGGCAATACCTCCGCGTGTGATCGCGAGCGCAGGAACATCGCGGCCAGGAATAGAATGAGAACAGGCCAAAGCCCACGAATCCAGTTCCGTTTTTGCCGGCTCATGTTTTTGACCTCTTATATATCCCGTAGAGACCGCGCAGAATCTTGTGGAGTATAAACAAGGCGATTAAGGAAAGAATAAAAATCACCCAGCCCGAAAACTCATGGAAAAATCCCTGCGCCTTGTCGGGATCCCAGTAGAGTCCCGTGATGCCGGTCCCCATAATTCGCAGCCCATTCGCAAGAACCGCAATAGGGACGGCGGCGAAGGCCAGCACAACGCGCAATACGTAGCTCTCCTCGAGCAGGAAGCCATAAATAATCGCCAGCGTCCCAAGCGAAATCAGCGAGCGGATGCCGCTGCACGCCTCAATCACTTCGAGTGACATGTCGGACAGTTGAAGCACGTTGCCGTTTTGCAGGACCGGCACCCCGAACAAGCGAAGAAACCAAGTTGCCAGATCAGAAGCCAGAAATTGCAGCGGAATTGTGACCATATTCATGATCAGATCCGGCGGAGGCACCATGAGAAACAGGAAGAGCCAGGCGAAGACGACGGCGCGGAAGTACTTCCAGCCCTGAAAATAAATCACCAGCCCGGCAAGGATAAACAGGAGTGACGTCCGGGACGTGAACAACTCTGCGCCCAGAACTCCAAAAATCAGTATTCCGGCGCCCCCAATCACGATCAAGAGTCCTGACGCGGATGGCCGAGCCTCTATCGCCGCCAGCTTCTTCCGGTCCTTCCATATCAGGAAGGCCGAAAAAAAGGGCACCAGGAATCCGTGCGAATAGTTGGGGTCTGACCACCACTGGTTAACCAGACCTCCAAGAATACGGTAATAAAGAAAAACAAGGATGATCGCCAAAGCGATCCCAGGCCACACCCACCGCGATAACCGCGCAGTCTCAGAACGGGCATCGCTCGTCAAGACGGGTTGTTCAAGATTGCTCATCTTTTTAGTCGTCTATAATTTAACATGTATCTTCGCCAAGAGCGTTTGACTAAGCAATCCACGTTCCAATGTTGGGGCTAGCCGTCGGCGGGCAGGACGGATGGGAAGTCTGACTAAATCTTTTTGACGGCACTTGAGGGCTTGAAGATAGTGACTTCGAACCGCCCCCGAACAGTTCACCCCATCCTCCCGCCGGGATAGCCGGGACCGGTTCTAGCGAAGGCGTTTCGACGTTAAGATACCACAGGGAGCGCCACTTTGCCATCGGGTAATAAAGCAGTTTGGTGGGGTGCCGGGATGGCATTTTCACCCCGGCCGCCATCCAGGAAGCTGCCCTGAAAATTCCGATCAAGATGACGGAAGGGCACGGTTTTAACCGTGCCGTAACGGAGCCTTCCCCGGTGTCTCTCCCGCTGCGGCATGGCTGAAGCCATGCCCTTCCGTCCTCATTTTCATGCTTTGCGGGTGCCGCAAAGCGACGTGCCGACTGCTAAGAAAATAGGCGGACGACGCTGGTTCCGCACATTTTACAGTTAGGTAACGCTGGGCAAGTGGCTCTCGCCGCAACCGCCACACTGCCCCTCACCCGGCGCGACGGGAAGCACTGCTTGCCCGCGCCGCCCGCCCCAAAGGGGTAGGTAGGACTCCAAGGTAAGCAATTGCTCCGTCCCTCGTCTTTCGGAAGATGTGGACCGCTTAGTGGGCCGCGTGAGGGTGCATGGGCGAATAAATTACCCTTTTGTGGAAATTTAGCGGAACATTTATGCCACCCGCGGGGCGCGCGAGAGGGTAGAATGTATTCTATTCTATTGTAAAGGGTGGAGTTGTGAATCCAGCGGGGCGATGGCGCGCATTCCTCTTAGGTTGGCCCCATGCGTGCTGCAGAGTGTGCCCCGGCGGCAATTCATCATCGGAAGACCCCTGGGTGGAAGAGATTCCAAGCGATGCTAATCAAGGTTTCACCGCGAAGTGACGATGAGAGACTTGGTGCAAGGGGTGTGCAGGGCTATCGCCTGTTCGGACCAAGTGTCAGCCCGGCAATGCAATCGATCGAGGCTTTGATTGCCGACATCGCCTCGATTGATATTCCCGTCCTCATTTCGGGAGAGACAGGGACTGGGAAGGACGTTGTTGCGTTTGCCATCCATCAGCAATCACGCCGTCGCGGGGCTCCGTTTGTTAAATTGCGATGCTCGAGCCTTAATCCGGATGACTTCGACCGTCTGCTTTCGGGGTGGGAAAAGGTGGGTGCACCGGCAGACATGGGCACGGTTTTCCTGGACGAGATCGCGGAAATCGGTCTGGAATGCCAAGCACGGGTGCTCGAATCCCTTTCCCGGCTAGACGAAGGACCGGAGAAATCGCAATCGGGCGCTTGTATCATCTCGACAAGTTGCCGGAACCTGGATGAGGCGATGAGGGTTGGGATATTCCGGCGCGACTTATATTACCGGCTAAGTGGTGTTTACCTGCGCCTGCCCGCCTTGCGTGAGCGGAGGGAAGATATCCTGCCGCTGGCAAAATTCTTTCTGGACCGCTATTCGGGCCTTTACGCGCGGCCCCGGCCGCAGATCGACCCTGTGATGGCGGACCGGCTGAGTGATTATTCCTGGCCTGGCAACGTCCGCGAATTAGAAAACGCGATGAAACGGATGGTGGCATTGGGTACCGCATCGGTTACACTGGCGGAATTGAGCGAGCCAGCCGCTCCACCTGGAACTCCAAATACGGCGCACGAGCCGCACTCTTTGAAGCAGGCGGCGCGGGCCGCGTCACGGCAGGCGGAGCGGGAGCTAATCCTGAAGGTGTTGTCACGGACGCGATGGAACCGGAAGCGGGCGGCCGAGGAACTGCAAATCAGCTATAAAGCGCTCCTCTATAAACTAAAGCAGATCGGCCTGGAAGAGCCGGCTTCTTAAATTCGGTGGACAGGAGGATTTGGAGAATGACGAACTGGCGTACAAAGTGGATGATTTCAGGCTTGGTAGTGATGGCAATCGTGGCCATGCCGTTCCTTGCCAACGCAAGGGGCCAGACGGGGCAAACGTCTTCATCGGCGCAGGCGCAGAGCGTGCCTGTGATTCCTGCCGGACCAACCTATGTAATTGGTCCTGGGGATGTTCTGGATATTGATGTCTGGCAGAATGCTGAGTTGTCATTCAAAGGGCTTCCGGTCCGCCCGGATGGAAAGATATCCATTCCCTTGCTGAATGACGTGCAAGCTGCCGGACTCACAGCCATGCAGCTTTCGAGCGATCTCACGGAGAAGCTCAAGAAATACGTCAAGGGAGATCCGGTGGTAACGGTGGTTGTGACCCAGGTCAACAGCCAGAGGTTTTACGTCCTGGGCGAGGTAGCGCACCCTGGCGTCTTCCCCCTGCTTCCCGGCCTTACGGCGTTGCAAGCGATCTCTACGGCGGGGGGATTTACACAGTTTGCCAACGAGAAGAAGGTGTACATCCTCCGCGAGGCCAACGGCCAAGCCGTGAAGCTTCCATTCAATTATAAAGAGGTGGTGCAAGGAAAAGACTTACAGCAGAATATTGTATTAAAGCCGGGTGATACGATTGTTATCCCATAGCGGGTTGTTGAAAAGCTCTGTGCAGGTAGCCGTCAAACGTCAGCAATCAGCTATCTCCGGGCAGACATTACTTCTCGAGGTCGATACACGATGAGCCATTGCTTACGCTGGACTGGGATGCTGCTATTCCTGTCGATTCTTGTGCCTGCAATATGGGCGCAGGACTCTTCCCAAACGGGACAATCGGCTCCGGCAGGGACGCCATCACAGACGGTGGCAAATCCAGCATCCGCGCAGTCAAATTCGGGATCGCAAATACAGCCCGACACCCACCCGCTGGCGGGAGCCTATTTGTTCACCCTTGGTTCCCTGGCAGAAGGGCATAACTACCTTCAGCCAGAGTTCTCCATCGGAGAGATGGCGGCTACCAATCCTGGGTACGTGCCAAATGCCAAACAGCAATTAACGACGGCCACGGTGCCTGAAGGGAGCCTGCTTTTGGTTTCAAACAGCCGGCGAAACAGTTTTTCTGCGGGGTATCTTGGCGGCGGGTATATTTACAACAATGCCCCTGGTTTGTCCGCAGCCTTCCAATCCGCCAGTGTTTCGGACGGGATTCAATTCCGCCGCATGAGCTTGGGTATTTCCGACTCCTTCAGCTACTTGCCGGAGTCGGCCTTTGGGTTTGGAAGCTTTGGAGGATTAGGAGGGCTTGGGTCTGGCTCCTTTGGCTCCTTTGGATCGTTTGGCGGAGGATTGGGGCAGATCAATCCATCCTACATGCCCAGTCAATCCATTCTGACGGGGCAGGTCGGCTCCTATACCAATACCGCGTTGGTTCAGGCTCAGTATGCGTTATCCGCGCGCACGTCGCTCACCGCGGTGGGTTCGTATGGCATTTTCCAAGCCAGACAGCATCAGAGCGGATTTCTCAGCGGGAACATGATCGGCGGGTCGGCATCGATCGGGCGCGCTTTGACCCCGCGGGACACCATCGGAGTCTCCTACCAATACGGCACATTTCATTATTCCGGGCTGGCCGAATCATTCAACTCGAACTCCGTCAACTTTAACTATGGCAGGAAGATAACGGGGCGCCTGGCCTTGCAACTTTCCGGGGGACCTGAATTTATCCATACTCGTATAGGAAGCCTCAACCATGCCGAAACACTGGCCAGCGCGTTCGGGGATTTGACCTATGCGCGCGGCAGAAACAGGTTTGGGGTGAGCGGGGGGCGGTATGCATCAACAGGGTCCGGGATCCTGGCCGGGGCGGATACCGAGGAAGTGACTGGAAGCTGGTCCAGACAGTTGGCGAGGAAATTATCTTCACAGGTCTCGGCAGGTCTGGCGCGCAACTCGGCATTGGTGGGTGGGCCCTCTGCGGGATCGCACTATGAGTATTGGTACGGCGGCGCCTCCTTGAACTGGGCGCTGGGACGCTACATCAGTTTGTACGCAAATTACGATTATCAACGCCAAGTGACCAATGCGGGGCCGTGCACCACGGCGGTTTGTGCCGGTAACATTGCCCGGCAGCTTTTCGGGATTGGGTTTATCTTTACCCCTCGCCCCATCGGGCTTTAGGCGCCGCGGCTGACGCTGCCAGCGCTGAGGGAGGAAGGTTTGGTGTAAGAATGCTTTCGGGTCGCGAATTGAGCGTAGAAGATTACCTGAATATCCTCCGGCGGCGGAAATGGCTTGTCCTTATTCCCGTCGTCCTGGGCGCCATCGTCGCGCTGGCGATTGCATCGAGGCTCTCGCCACGCTACACGTCAACGAGCCAGATCCTGATCGACGAACCCAAAGTTCCGACCAGTTTTGTGCCCTCCACCGCGGGTAATAACCTGATTTCCCAGCTTGCCAATATGGAAGAGCAGATCCGCAGCCGCACGAGCCTTCAGCCCATTATGGAGCGATACGGGCTTTACAGAAAGGACGTCAACAAAGTTCCGATAGAACAACTCATCGCCCGCATGAACAAGGCGATCGTGATCACGCCCGTGGAGTTTTCGAACCAGATCAGCAACTCGGGCGCAAAGAATCAAGTTCCGGGCTTCCAGATCAGCTTTACCGCGGATACGGCCCAGGCGGCGCAAGCCGTATGCACGGAAATCACATCGATGTTTATCAACGCCAATCTCCACCTGCAAGAGACGCGCGCTGTGGGAACGGCTGATTTCATCGCGGTCCAGCTCCAGCAGGCCAAGCAGAAACTGGACGAGCAGGATGCCAAGCTGGCCGGGTTCAAGCGCCAATACTTTGGATCCTTGCCGGATCAGGAGCAGTCGACCATCCAACTTCTGGGCACTCTTTCAACCCAACTCAATAGTCTCGCGGGAACCATGAGCGGCTATCAGCAGCAACGGGCCTACTCAGAATCATTGCTCGCGCAGCAGGAGACAGCCTGGAAAGCGGCCCAAAGCACCGGAGGAGGTAATCCCGAAGCTCAGCAAGAGCAACTCAATAAGATGGAAGATAATCTGACGGCCTTGCGCGCCCGCTACACGGATGACTATCCCGACGTGATCAAGGCCAAGCAGGACGTCGCGGCGTTGCAAAAGAAAATAGAACAGCAAAGCGCCGCGGACAAGACGAATCCAACCAAGGCCGGGACCAAGTCCCTAAACCAGACGATTGAGCCGCCACAGATCCGGCAGCTCAGGGCTTCGCTCTCATCCCTGATCGACGCGATGAAGAACAATCAAACTGAACAGAACCACCTCCGGCGCGAAATCGGCGCCGATGAGGCAAGACTGAAGCTGACCCCCGCCGTCGAACAGCAGTACAAAGACCTGACGCGCAATTACCAGACCGCCCAGGCCTTTTACAACAGCCTCCTTCAGAAGGAAGATGAATCGCAAATGTCCTCCAGCCTCACGAGGCGGCAGGAGGGCCAGCAATTCACTGTCCTCGATCCGGCCGATCTTCCGCAAAAACCCTCATTCCCGAACCTTCTGAGTTTCGCCGGCGGGGGTCTTCTCGCCGGATTGGCGCTGGGTTTTGGCATAGTTCTGGTTCTTGAGATGCAAGATAAGTCTTTGCGGGACGACCGGGATATTGAGTTTTTTATCGGAGCGCCGACTCTGGCGGTGATTCCGATGGTTCCGAACGGTCATGAAAAGCTGTCCCGCTTTAGCTGGAAGCGCATATTGAAGAAGGAGCCGGAACGGGCCAAGACACTTGCCCATTAGCAGACATTGGCGCCGTCTGGCGGGTTCCTGGAGAAGCCCATTTAGCTGTCATTCTGAGCGTAGCGAAGAATCTGCTTTTTTTCAATCAGCAACTTGCGAGATTCTTCGTCGCCTTCGCCTCCTCAGAATGACGCGTTTTCGGACTCTTTTGGCAACCGATTAAACGAAAACAGGACCACGCATGTTTAGAAAGTTCTTCGGACTGCAGGAAAATCCGTTCAACGTTAATCCCGACCCGCGCTACCTCTTTGTGACGCCACATACGGAGGAGGCGCTCTCTTGCCTGACCTATGGCATTCAGAACCGCAAGGGCTTTATCCTTCTGACGGGAGAGGTTGGAACTGGTAAGACGACTCTCATCAATAAGCTTCTCGAGTGGCTTCAGCGGGAATCCATCTCGACGGCATTCATCTTTAACCCGCGCCTCAGCGAGGAGCAATTCTTTGATTTCATGATGGCCGACTTCGGCATTTCATGTGACACAAAATCCAAGAGCCATGTTCTCATGCGGCTGAACCAATGGCTGCTCGAACGGTACCGGACGGGCGAAACGGCGGTGCTGATCATCGATGAGGCTCAGGACCTGTCGTCCTCTGTTCTTGAAGAGATCCGGCTGTTGACGAACCTCGAGACGTACACGGAAAAACTCTTGCAGATTGTCCTCTCCGGGCAGCCTGAGCTGGAAATGAGACTGAAGCAGCCGGAAATGAGGCAATTGCGCCAGCGCATTACTCTGCGAAGCAAAACTTTCCCGCTCACGCCCTCCGAAACGGAGGGATACATTAGCAGCCGTCTGCGGATCGCCGGAAGCAACGGGCAAAGCATCTTTACGCCCGAGGCGGTTGAGGCCATTCAGACCTATTCGCGGGGCATTCCCCGCGTTGTGAATGTTCTGTGCGAGCACGCTTTGATCCATGCGTTTGCCGATCAACAAAAGCCGGTAACGGCGGCTATTGTTGCGGCGGTGGCGCAGGATTTCGATCTATCCGCTACCGGAAATTCCTCCTTGCCAGCGCCACAGGCCGGCGAAATAAATGCGTCGTTGGAAGAGGCTCTCCAGGGGTTGACCACGCTCATGGACCGCCTGCGGCGCGCAGAATAACAGCGAGATGATTTGTGATGAGGAAGGGTGCCGATGAGTAGAATCCATGACGCGCTGAAAAAAGCGGAGCAGGATCGATCTGCCAGCCTCAATCCGCCATTTGAGCAGAATCGGGCTGAGCACATTCCCGCGGCCGGCCCCGGCTCGGAAGATGTGGGCGGGGTGCGGCCCGTCGCGGCCATAAAGCTGCCCCTCCCCGGACTGCAAGCGGGCGGCCCCATGACGCTTGAGGGCTGGGTTGCCGCTTGCCCGGTGGCACCCTGGAAGCCGGATCCGCAAACCGTCCTCTTCTCCAACCCAGGGGTGCGGCAATTGGGCATGGAAGAGTTCCGCACGCTGCGGACGCATCTGTCCCAGATGCGTGAAAAGCTGCCCCTCCAGACAATCCTGGTTACGAGCGCGCTTCCCGGCGAAGGCAAGACATTTGTCGCCGTCAATCTGGCTCAGGCGTTTGTTCAGCAGAGAGGCAGGCGAGTGCTTTTGCTAGACTGTGATTTGCGCCTTTCCCGTGCGCACGCTTTGTTGGGAGCGGCGCGCTCCCCGGGTCTTTCCGAATTCCTGCAAGGCAAGGCGGAGGTCTCCGAGATCATCCAGCGTGGAACTCCCGACAATCTTTTCCTTATTCCTGGCGGAGTGGGGGCATCGAACCCCACGGAATTGGTCGGCAACGGCCGTCTGAAAGGGTTGTTGCACCGTTTGGCGCCTCTCTTCGACTGGATTGTGATGGATTCTCCTCCTTGTGTTCCTCTATCCGACGCCAGCCTGCTCGCAGATTTAAGCGATGGAGTGCTTATGGTTGTACAATCCGGGAAAACTCCGTTTGACATGGCTCAAAAGGGCAGCCGCCAGTTTCGCGACAAGCGGCTGCTCGGGGTCGTACTCAACCAGGTGGCGCCCCAGACTGCTTATAGCGCGTACTATTATCACGCCACCGCGGAGCATTCCGCGGAGGGAAACAAGTAAGGATGACGCCCCGTGGTCCGATTGTTCAGTGTCTATTATCCCGTCCGCACCCTTGTGCTCGTCCTGGGGGAGATGCTCATCATTTGCGCCTCCTTCGTGGTTGCGGCGATGATCCGTCTAGGGACGGACTCCGTGACCGTGCTCGGCTATAAAGACGGATTTTACAAGGTGCTGATCATCGCGGTCGTGGCCTTGCTGTTTTTTTATTACTTTGACCTTTACGATCCGCGGCGAGTTCCCTCAGGCGGCGAGATTTTCTTCCGCATCCTTGTCGTCCTCGGGGTTCTCGCGTTTATCTTGGCCGCAATCGGTTTTCTCTTTCCGCGCTTCCTCATGGGTAACGGCGTTTTCCTGGTAGGCCTTTTCATCCTGACCCTCGCGCTGCTGGGTTGGCGCTGGATTTACTCGTGGCTGAGTTCTCAGCCTTTTTTACGGGAGAGGGTATACGTCCTCGGGTCTGGCGAGAAAGCGCAACGCCTCGTGGCGGCAATCCGCTCGCACCCGAACCTGGGATTGGAAATCGTCGGATGGACGGGCGCGGCTGGCAATGGATCCCTGACGAGGGAAGAACTCGGCGCCAACCTCGCAGCGCTGCGAGAGAAAATGAGCGTCGACCGCGTGATCGTGGCGATGAACGACGCGCGGGGCAAGATGCCCGTGAACGAATTACTGGACCTGCGCATGACAGGCGTCATCGTCGAAGACGCCATGACAATTATCGAGAGGATTTCCGGGAAAATTGACGTTTATGAGCTTCAGCCAAGCTGGCTGATTTTTTCCGATGGCTTCCACGTTGCGGCGGGGAAGCGCTTCATGAAGCGCATCATATCCGTCGCTATTTCTTTTGTTGCTTTGGTGCTGTGCCTGCCACTCCTGATCGTGATCGCGGTGGCCATCCGCCTCGATTCCCGCGGGCCGGTCTTTTTTCATCAGGAGCGCGTGGGCAAGGATGGAAAAATCTTCAGGCTCAGCAAATTCCGGTCTATGCGTGACGGATCTGACTCGGATGGTGTTTTCCGGCCCGCCCAGGAAGATGACGACCGCTTCACCCGCGTTGGACGCTGGCTACGCCGCATCCATCTGGATGAGCTGCCGCAGCTTTACAATATTCTGAAGGGCGACATGTATTTTGTGGGCCCGCGGCCCTTCGTCCCGGATCAGGAAAAGGAGTGCGTGGAAAAGATCCCGTTCTACCACCAGCGGTGGCGAGTGAAGCCGGGAGCAACCGGCTGGGCCCAGATTAACCGGGGATATTGCGCGACGATCGAAGAAAACGCCGAAAAGCTCGGGTACGACCTCTACTACATCAAGAACATGTCGATCGGGTTGGATTTGATGATCGCCTTCCATACCTTCAAGACCATGGTCCTCGGCCGCGGAAGCCGTTAACGAACTTGCGGTAAGACCCAGCGCATTCTTCTTCCGTAGGCTTTTGAGGATCATCCCGCCAACGTAGTTGAAAACGCCCTCCGGGCAAAAAAACAGCGGTGCTATATCTAGTCTGTAGATAAATAAGCATCAGTTAGAGAAACTCATTGACGTGTCAGAGAAGGATCCAAACCACTTGCTTGCAAACAGCATTCGGTGCTTGCGCAGGAAGCTCGGCTTCTCGCAGGAGGCCCTGGCAGAGAAGTGTGGGCTTCATCGGACCTATGTTGGGGCGATAGAACGCGGCGAGAGGAACGTTACGCTCGTTACCCTGAGCCGTCTTGCCAAAGCATTGGGTGTTCCTCCCGGAGACCTCATTTCTTCCAAATGGGAAAGAAAAGCAAACAAATGAAACTGCCGCGTGATCTTCTGCGTCGTATAGCGGCTGTCAATGCCAAGCGTCCACGCACAGTTTTAGATCATATTCTAAAGCACGGCCACATCACCACCGAGGAGCTTCAAGACCTTTATGGCTACGAACATCCGCCTCGAGCGGCGCGTGACGTTCGAGAGCATGGTATCCCGTTGGAAACATTTAGGGCTCGCGATAAGAAGGGTCGAAAAATAGCAGCTTACCGGCTCGATCTGAAGGCATTCTGGGATGAACGCAAGGCTGGCGGCCGGAAAGCCTTTTCGAAAGAGTTCAAGGCTTCCCTAGTGGATCATTATGGCGGTAAGTGCGCGAGTTGTGGGGTTTCTCTCGACCCAAGATATCTTCAAATTGACCATCGTGTGCCCTACGAGGTAGCTGGAGAAATAGAACGGCTCGCTGTCGCTGAGTTCATGCTACTGTGCCCCTCTTGTAATCGGACAAAGTCCTGGACATGTGAGCATTGCCGCAACTGGCAAATAGAGAAAAACGCGGGGACTTGCCGAACCTGCTATTGGGGATCTCCGGCGGGGTACACGCATATCGCCATGATCGAAATGCGCAGAATTGAGCTTACCTGGGCCGGCAAAGAGGTTAGCATCATCGATAGGTTTGGTATTGCCTGTGAGGCAAACGGAATTTCAATTCAGCAGGCGATCAAGGATATCATTCAGCGGCACGGGTCAGCGGAATAAGTCTAACTGGGTCCGGTGGATCCCGCGGCGAACAACGTCTGGAAGGTGACGATCTCCCCAGAGTCCCGGAGACAAATAGAGAGATTCCATCGTCTTCCATTTCCTGCCACTCAGCGTTGCCTGACTGGAGCGGCCCGCATCCAGTAGAACCTGCTTTAGTCCAAGCGAAGACGGCAGTGGTTCCCCATAGGATTTTTCACCGCAAATCCCGTCATAGCTCAAGATGTAGGGAATTCCCCGGCCATTGAGATCTTCCAGAGCGCTGACTAGCGACTCTCTCCGGACTCCTTCAATGTAACGTGAATCTCTGCCATTGCTGACGCCTTGATATGGAGGATCCATGTAGATGATATCCAGCGTATCTGCCTCAGCGAGGGTTTCCCTGAAATCTGCGCACCGCACCTCGGATCGTCCCACCAGGAGATTGTGAGCTCCAAGAATCTCCTGCTTAAGTGTTTGGGGCCTAACGCCTAAACGCCGCTTATCCGCCGATTGATTGAATCCTCCATTCTGGCTGAACCTGACTGAGTTCTTTACGCACCTCGCGAGGAGGAATAGTAACTTGGCAGGGTCCTGGTCCTCGTTGAACTGCTCCCTGATCTGATTGAACCGTCTGCTTGGATTGGTAAGTTGCGAGCGCCAAAGGGCGCTATAATCCTCAATGATTTTTTCAGGAGAATGAAGAATTGATTGCCAGATGCCAACAAGCGGCGGCAACAATTCTCCGACAATATATCTGCGGCATACCCTTCTTTTGGCCGCTGCGAGCGTAATGGCTGCTGAACCTCCGAAGGGTTCGATCAAACGCTCATATTTGCCTGCTGGCACAAATGAGAGAATCGCATCGGCAAGCTGACGCTTGCTTCCCTGGTATGGAATCGGGTGCGGCGCCTCGAACCTCATATGCTATATATAGTCTTCATGAGTTTTCATGTCAAGTGGATGTTGTGGGGAGTCTCGGGAAAAATCCGAGAGGCGTTCAAGATGGGTCGTTTGTCGGTATTCGCTGTCTACCCCAAACAACGGCAGGTCTGCGCCGCCCTCCATTTTTGCCTTTTGACCTTTGCCTTTTGACGTGCCTCTGATATTTCGTCCCATTAATCTCATCCGTCTCCATTGTCTCGTCCGAAACCGCTACGCTAAATCCGTGGTCTATTCCTCCGGCAAAATCGGGTAGCGGAGACCTGCGCTTTTCGGTCTGCGACGTTTTCATTTGTCCTGGCACAAGCCGCAGAGTTTTAGAAGCAAAACTCTGCACTACACCTGCCCGACGCAGGGGAAGCAGTGCTTCCCATCAGCAGCGCCCTGGACGCTGTAGCGACGGACGATGACCGCCAGAACCGCTCAGAGAACGCCCCTGCGGCAAATACAAAAAATCACGGAACGAAGCCTAGCGGCCCTTTATAATCAACACCTCTACTAATTCGAAAGCCAGTTTAATGTCTCACAAATAACTGGACAATGAAGCAGCTCATAGCGCCGGCCAAAGCCGCCGGGACGGCGGCGCTACCGTTTCAAGCCCATTGCGAGACATTGCACCAGCACATCCGGCGCTGCTTCATGTTTGCCCCTACGCAGCCGGTGATTGTGGCGCTGCACATCGGGCCGCTGCGCTGACGGCGAGCGCCCGGATTGACAGGCCAAAGTGCTGTGTTATACTTGAGTTGCTGGGTAGCGCAAGGGTTCGAGAACCTCAGGGACAGGACGGGGGCAAGACCCGCTGATTGGCACTCTGGACTCGTAAACGAGATCAATCTCGCCGCACTAAATTCACACATCAAACCCGCCAATGAGGAACCGTGGAGGCAGAAACCTGCAAACGAGAACTTGTGATTCAGATTCCTTATGACGTGGTGCAGAAGGAATCAGAGAGTATTGCCGCGAAATTTGCGCGCAAGGCCCACGTGCCGGGATTCCGCCCAGGCCGCGTTCCACGCGATTTTGTCCTGCGCCGCTTTCGTGAGGCGATTCGAGAGGAAGTGGCCCAGAACCTGCTACCAAAGTTTTTTAACAGCGCCATCGAGGAGCAGAAGCTTCCGCTGGTGGGCGTACCCAGCTTTGAGGACCTGAAGTTTGAGGATGAACAGCCGCTTACGGCGAAGGCATCCTTTGAGGTTCTGCCCGCATTTGAGTTGGGTAACTATAAAGACCTTGAAGTTTCCGAAGACCCTGTGATGGTGACGGACGCAGACGTGGATCAGGCCGTTGAGCGCATGCGCGAGGAGGCCGCGACCTTTGAGGTGGTGGAGGATCGCGCGGCGGAAGATGGTGACATGCTCAGCGTCGCCTATGCGGGGCATGACGCCAAAGCGCCCCATAGCCGCATCCTCGAAGTTAAGGATGGAGTGGTTCGTGTGGGCGAAGAAGGCACGCTTCCCGAATTCACCACCAACCTGCGCGGCGTCCGGACGGGGGACGCGCGCGAGTTTGATGTGATCTATAAGGCGGATTTCCCGGAGCCGAAAGTGGCCGGAAAAACGGTCAAGTTCCGGGTAGAGGTTCTGGCGGTTAAGCGCAAAATCGTGCCGCCGTTGGACGACGAGTTGGCGAAGACCGTGAGCAATTCCGCAACGTTAGAGGAGTTGCGCGCATCCTTACGTAAGGAGATCGAAGCGGCGCGGCAACTCAAAGCGGAGGCCGGGGCGAAGCGCAAGCTGCTCGATATCCTGGGCGCGCGCCAATCGTTCCCTGTGCCGCAAGTGCTGGTGGAAGAGCGGTTGGAGAACCGGATCCGGTCGGTGGCCGGCCAGCTCTACGATCAGGGTATTGACCCGCGCGGCGCGGGCATCAACTGGCCCAAAATGCGGCTGGATCTGCGCGAGGAAGCCGCGAAGGACGTCCGTGATGCTTTGATCCTTGAGAAGGTGGCGGACGAGGAAAAGATCGAAGTCATGGAAGAGGAGATCGACGACGCGGTTCGCGGGCTCGCCGCGGGCGGGAACGAAACGCCAGCGGCGCTCAAAACGCGCTTGACACAAAGTGGGGGGCTGGCTAGACTGCAATCTAGCCGCCGCAACCAGAAGGCTCTAGACGTTTTATACCGCAGCGCCAAGATTGTCCGCCCGGTGAGCCCATTGAGTCCGACGGACCCCTCATGACCGGCGGGAGCCGCCCAACAGCATGAACAAAAATGATTCTTATATGACCTTGGTTCCCATGGTTGTGGAGCAGACCAACCGGGGAGAGCGCGCCTACGACATTTATTCCCGTCTTCTCCGGGATAACATTATCTTCATCGGAACGCCGATTGACGATAACGTCGCCAACCTGGTCACCGCGCAACTACTATTTCTTGAAGCGGAAGACCCGGAAAAAGACGTGCAGTTGTATATCAACTCGCCGGGTGGCTCCGTCACGGCGGGCCTCGCGATTTATGACACCATGCAGTTTATCCGGCCGAGCGTTGCCACGATTTGTATTGGACAGGCGGCGAGCGCGGCGGCGCTGCTGCTGGCGGCAGGCACGCACGGCAAGCGCTATGCGCTGCCCAACTCGCGCGTGCTGATTCACCAGCCCAGCATGGGCGGCCTCTCCGGCCAGGCTACGGATATCGATATTCACGCGCGGGAAATCCTGCGCATGAGGTCCAATCTGAACGAGATCATGGCCAAGCACACTCACCAGAGCATGGAAAAAATCGAACACGACGTTGAGCGGGATTTCTGGATGAATGCCGACCAGGCCCACGAGTATGGCATGGTGGATGAGATTATCTTCAAGCATAAGTAGAGGGACACGGTGAAACGTTCGGGCACTGACGAGGTTTTGCGCTGTTCGTTCTGCCACAAGAGCCAGGACGCCGTCCGCAAGCTGATTTCTTCTCCGGATGACCGTTTCCGCGCTTACATCTGTGACGAGTGCGTGGTGGCCTGCAACAGCATCCTGGAAAAGGATTCCCCGGATCGCACACCTCTGCCTCAGGCCAAACTTTCGAAGCCCGTTGAGGTGAAGACCTTTCTCGAGCAGTACGTGGTGGGCCAGGAAAAGACGAAGAAGAAGCTCTCCGTCGCCGTGTACAACCACTATAAGCGTATTTTGATGTCGCGGACGCGCAGCGACGTGGAGTTGGCCAAATCAAATATTCTTTTGATCGGCCCGACCGGCACCGGCAAGACACTTCTCGCGCAGACGCTGGCGCGGCTGCTGGAGGTGCCCTTTGCCATGGTGGACGCCACCACGCTCACCGAAGCGGGATACGTCGGCGAGGACGTGGAGAACATCATTCTGAAGCTGCTGCAGAGCGCCAACAATGATGTGCTGGCCGCGCAGCAAGGCATTATCTATATTGATGAGATCGATAAGATCGCCAAGAAAGATGAGAATCCATCAATTACGCGCGACGTCTCAGGCGAAGGCGTGCAGCAGGCGTTGCTCAAGATACTCGAAGGAACCATTGCCAACGTTCCGCCGCAAGGGGGGCGCAAACACCCGCACCAGGAATTCACCCCGGTTGACACCACCAATATTCTTTTCATCTGCGGCGGCGCCTTCGTGGGTCTCGAGCGCATCATCGGCCGCCGCATCGGCAAACGGGCCATGGGGTTTCACGCCGAGCCGGGCAGCGCCGCGGCGCCCGCCGGCCGCAGAAATATCGAAACCCTGGAGCAGGTTCAGCCGATAGATCTTATCAGGTACGGTCTGATTCCCGAGTTTGTGGGCCGGCTGCCCGTGGTCTCCGTACTGAGCGATCTGGATGAAACGGCGTTGATTGAAATCCTGACCCGGCCAAAAAACTCACTCACGCGCCAGTATCAGCGGCTCTTTGAGTTTGAGAACGTTAAGCTGCGGTTCACCGACGAGGCGTTGCGCGCGATTTCACGCCAGGCGCTCGAAAGAAAGCTGGGGGCGCGCGGGTTGCGCATGATCCTCGAGGATTTGATGCTCGACCTCATGTACCATCTGCCGAGCCAGCGCAAGGTGCGCGAGTTTGTGGTGAGCGAAGAGATGGTTCGTACGCGCGAGATTAATTTTGATTCCCAGATGCTCGAAAAGGCAGGCTAATGAGTTCCTCGATTCTTCCTGGACGTGAAAAGAGCGATACCCGGGCGCTTCCCATGATGCCCATCCGCGACGTGGTCATCTTCCCCTTCATGATGACACCCTTCGTGGTAGGACGCGAAAGCTCCATCAACGCGCTGGAAGAGGCGCTGGCGGCGGACAAAAAGATTTTTCTCGCCACCCAGCACGACGCCTCCGTGGACGACCCAAAACCCAATGACATTTATCAGGTCGGGACCATCGCCACCATCGTCCAGAGCCTGAAGCTGCCGGACGGCAACATCAAGGTGCTGGTGGAAGGCGTGGAGCGCGGGAAGATTCAGAAAATTTCGAACGACGAAGGCTACTACCGCGTCACGGTCAAAACCGCAGCGTTTCGCGTCATTAATACGCCGAGCGTCGAGCAGTTGGTGCAGCGCATCGTTTCTCTCTTCGAGCAGTACGTAAAGCTTTCTCAGAGCCTCAATTATGAAACGATGATCGCCGCCGTGAAGGTGGAGGAGATCGGCAAATTCACCGACACCGTGGCCGCCAATCTGAACATTTCGATCGAGGAGAAGCAGGAGTTGCTGGAAATTTTCGACCCGGTCGACCGCCTCACGCGTCTGGCGGACATCCTCGACATCGAGATCGAAAAGCTGAACGTGGACCGCACGATCCAGGGGCGCGTGAAGCGCCAGATGGAGCGCGCGCAACGCGAGTACTATCTGAACGAAAAGATCAAAGCCATCCAGAAGGAGCTCGGCCGGAACGAGAAGAGCGAAAACGACGAGTTGAAGAAGAAGATCGAATCCTCCGGCATGACCAAGGACGCGCACGAAAAGGCGGTGACGGAGCTAAAGCGCCTCGAGATGATGCCGCCCATGTCGGCCGAATCAACGGTCTCGCGCAATTATCTGGATTGGCTCCTGGCCGTGCCGTGGAAGAAGAAATCGAAGGAAATCCGCGATATCCGCCGCGCCGAAAAGATTCTGGAAGAAGACCATTACGGGTTGGAAAAGATCAAGGAACGCATTCTTGAATTCCTGGCGGTGCGCCAGCTCGTGAAAACCCCGCGAGGGTCCATCCTGTGTTTTGTGGGGCCTCCCGGAGTGGGCAAGACATCCCTTGGACGCTCGATTGCCCGCGCGACGGGGCGCAAATTCGTTCGCCTCTCGCTCGGCGGCGTGCGTGACGAGGCGGAAATCCGCGGCCATCGCCGCACGTATATCGGCGCGTTGCCCGGCCAGATCCTCCAAATGATGAAAAAGGGAAGCGTGATCAACCCCGTCTTCCTGCTCGATGAAGTGGACAAGATGAGCATGGACTTTCGCGGCGATCCTTCCGCCGCCCTGCTCGAAGTCCTCGACCCCGAGCAGAACAACACCTTCATGGACCATTATCTGGACGTGGAGTACGACCTCTCCAAGGTTTTCTTCATTACCACGGCCAACGTGATCCATACCATTCCGCAGCCGCTTCAGGACCGCATGGAGATCCTGCGGCTTTCGGGTTATACGGAGCCGGAAAAGCTGGAAATTTCCAAGCGCTTCCTGGTTCGCAAGCAGCTCGAGGCGACGGGATTGAAGGCGGAGAACCTGACGATCACCGATGAGGCTCTGATTGAGGTGATCCGCGGTTACACGCGGGAAAGCGGCGTGCGCAATCTCGAGCGGGAGATTGCCAACGTCTGCCGCAAAGTGGCGCGCAAGGTGGTCAAGGAAGGTAAAACACTCCGCCTGGTCGTGGGCAAGGATGACGTGAAGGAATACCTGGGCGTCATTAAGTTCCGTGACACGAAGTCGGAAGAGAAGAACGAAGTGGGCTTGGCCACCGGCCTTGCCTGGACGGAGGTGGGCGGCCAGATTCTACACATCGAAGCCACCACCATGCCCGGCAAAGGCAAGCTGATTCTTACGGGTAAGTTGGGTGACGTGATGCAGGAGTCGGGCCAGGCTGCCATGAGTTACGTGCGCTCGCGCGCGGCGCGCCTCGGCCTCGATCCGGATTTCTACCGCCGCCTCGACATCCATATTCACCTGCCGGAAGGCGCGATTCCCAAGGACGGCCCCTCCGCCGGCATTACGCTGGTGACGGCCACGGTGAGCGCGCTGGCGAAGGTTCCCGTGCGCCGCGATCTGGCGATGACGGGCGAGATCACGCTGCGCGGAAAAATTCTGCCCATTGGCGGCGTCAAGGAAAAGCTGATGGCGGCTCATCGCGCCGGTTGCCAGATGGTGCTTCTGCCCCGCGATAACGAGAAAGATCTGGCGGAAGTTCCGGAGACCATCCAGCAGGAGATGACCATCCGGTTCGTGGATACCATGGATGACGTTTTGGATTTGGCTTTGGAACGGAAGGTGGACGGGCGGGAACCGCTTGCTTCGGAGCCGCCTTCACCGCCGCCCGGCCTGGAGCCTGGCTCGAGAGAAGGCGAACGCGAACCCCTGGCCAATTAGCCGCCGCGTCAGGATCCCTTTTGTAGGGGCGCTGCTTGCTGCGCCCGCT